>DCGI01000024.1:0-6816 GCA_002315475.1 Christensenella sp. UBA1782
CTTCGTCGAAGACGACCAAATCGAATTGAGAGAAAACGGGATCGCGCAAAAGCAAACTGACCGTCGAAGGCGACATGATAAAACAGGAAAGCAAATTCATGATTTGCGCCGCTTTGTCCTTAAACATTCTGCGCAACGTGACGTAACTGCTTCTTTCGTTTTGTAAGAACAGATACGATTCGCTGCAATTCTTTTTCAAGTTTGCGATTCGGTCTAATTCTTTTTTCAAAACCATCGAAACGTTGTTCTCCGACAAAGCGTTCTCTTTCTCGTCGAACTCTTCGATCAACATATTCAACCGACCGCCGGCAAACTCGTCCAATTCCGCTTTCCGATCGTTTATCGCCATCGCATAGAAAGAATACTTAAAGATATCGACAAAAGAATACTCCTGCCCGCCGATTTTTGTCAGGAAACCTTTGAAGAATTCTCGGGCAAAAGCGTTACCGCTCTCCAACAACTCTTGCGTAATATCGTACATGGCGTGGAAGGAATTTCTGTCGATGCACTCCCTTGCAAACACGATGACCGAAGCGGGATAAATCGTCGCAAGATCGTGGTATACCGATTGGGTTTTTAACAGTTCTTCGGTGTACATATTGGCAAACTTCACCATTTGCGCACCCGCTTTTTTGATAAGATCCTTCTGCTCTTTGCAGAAAGTCAAAACTTCTTGTTGGGCACCCGACTCAAGCAATGCCCGAATACCGCAAAGATTGAGGTAGATTTTTTCCAAGTCTTTTGCGGTCGTCTTATTGTCCAATACGGGAGAATACCCTTCCGGACAGAATTTTGCGTTGATTTGTGCGACGGCTTTCTTCTTTTGCAAATAAAGATTGCGGAAAGTCAGAAAATCCATGACGTCTTTGATGGAATTTTCTTCGATAAAGCCCGCATAAGCACGCAGATTTTTGAGTGTGTTTTCGTTGTATTCCGATAACAACAAAGATACCGCCTGTAACGCCGCCTGCAACTCTTCGGCACTTTGGCATCCGAAGAACACCTTAAACAGCTTATCGAAGTCTTCTAAACCGTACTTGCCGTGATAATCCAAAATCAGCAAGATAAGAAGCCCCTCTGTGATGCTCTATTGCTTTGATAAGATTTGCCATGTTTTTGGCAGAATCCGCTTGCAACATGGCGATAATCGATTTCAAAATTCTCGCCACCATCAAGTGATCCTGACTCAATTGGCTTTTTTTCTCGTTTCCGTCGGTCGTGGCATCCGCCAAAGCAACTTCGTGTTGCGCAATCATACCGATATGGTTACCGTTTCGATCGGTATCCCTTCTGATTAACTGCCATAATCTGCCATACTCTTCATCGATAAGCACGGCGTCGGATTTTTTCGTTTCCTTTTCTTCCGTTTGTCTTAAATTGATAGCCATTTTTTCTCCTTTCCGTCATTCCTAAGACGTATGCGTAAATTCTGCCCGTCCGAAATCGGCATTGTCCGATTCTGGTTTCTTCCGATAACCCCTTCTACGTTCTATCAGCCGCCGAAAGGATTAAAAGGTTGATCCCCGCTTGCTCCGGCGGTGCCATCGAATGTCCCCGTTCCGGCGGTGCCTACGCCCGCATTCATACTGCCGCCGCCGCTAAAACTTTGTCCGGGATGCCGACCTTGTTCGATAGCTTCGTTCGTCATTCTTTCGACGTCCGTAAGCGGAGTGGGCTTTTTCGATTTTTTCGACTTCTTCGACGCTTTCGGTGTCATTACGTCCGCCAAAATACCGATGACCTCTTGACTGACCTCGGAAAAGATGGTAATACGCATGGACACACTTTCCATTTGATTGATTAACGGTTGTACTTTGGCTCTGATTGCTCTTCTTTCTTTTTCCCTATAATGCGGAATAAGTATTTTTTGCAACCACTTCGGTTTGCCGTTAAGCTTGGATAAATATCCCGCATCCAACGATAATTGACTGATTTCCTCGATGGAATTGTCAAATTCTTGAATGACGTCCAAAACGTCTTTGAAGGAATTAACGCTTTCGTTCATTTGTTGTACGACGATGAGCATTTGCAATAATCCTTTCCGCAGCAACGTCACGTTATGCTCTTCGCCGTATCTTTCTTCCGCTTCCAAGTATTGTTTTACGGCTCTTTCTTTCTTAGTCTTTAATTCGTTTTCCTGTAAACTTCTCATTAAACTACTCATAATTTTTTCTCCTTGTTTTGTTTTATTGTGTTTCGGTTATTGATTTTTGTTTTCTATGTACTAACTCTCAAAGGGATTAGATTGCGTAGAAGGTGTAAAGGAACTTCTGCCGGCGGCGATGGCTTCCTCCGTCAAACGATCGAATTGCGTTAAAGCCTTATCGGTTTTTTTCTTTTTTCCGCGTTTCGACGGTTTCGGCGTAAGCAATCTACCCATTTCCTCCACCAAGTCGTTCATGACTTCACTCTGAATCTGCACTTTCCACAAAGCCATATTAACGGCGGAAACCTGTTTCATGATTTCCTTTTTCATCCTCTTTTTATACTGATTGATACTGATTTTTCTACGAAAAGCCGACTGTTTGCTCACAGTTTCCCAAAACTTTTTATCTTCTTTCGACATGGTATCAAAGGAAAACTGCGTAAAAGACGCAATCGACGAGTCGAATGTTTTTACCGCCTCCAAAACCCCCGTCATATCGTTGATTGTTTGCGTTAAATCTTCCACCAAAACAATGGTTTTCAAAAGATTGTATTGCAATAACGTTCTGGAGTCTTCCGTACCGTGTTTTTGTTCCGTCGCAATATACTGTTGAACGGCTCTTTCTTTTCTTGTCTTTAATTCGTTTTTTTGAAGACTTATCATTAAACTGCCCATGTCACTTTCCGCCTTATTTTTTATTCTTTTGCAACATTTCTTTTCTATATCTCTTGCTTTCCGATTTCTACGGCTTCCGTCGTTTGTCTTTGCAGTTCCGTATAAAATGCGTTCTTTTTCTTCTTATTGATAAACCGAATACAATCCGGCAACAAATAAGCGTATACGTCGTCATACTCGTTGATACCGCACTGCGACAGTAATTTCTGCAGCACCCCGAGCGTCCCGAACAGTTTGTTTTTCAGTTCCGGATACTTTACCAAAAAGGAAGGAATTTTTATGCCTTGCACGAATCCCGAATCTCTTACCAATTTCGCCCAAAAAGAACGAAAACTTTGGGATGCGGCGTCCTTATTGACGACTTCTATCGACTGAGCCAATTCGTCCAACGTTTTTGCAACTTCTTCCGCCTTCTCCGCTTCCTGCGCTTTCGCTTCCGCCAAAACCGATACCTGTACCGCACAATAGAATAATTGCGTTCGGAAATCTTTTCCGCCGTACTCTTTGTCCGCAGCCAAATACTGCGATACGGCTTTGGCTTTTTTCTCTTGCAAGACCGCTTGTTTGTCGTTTTCCATTTTTCTCCTTCTATCTTTAGGTCTGTTTACCTATACAATTATACTATATTTTATTTGAGGTGATTCGTCAAGAGAAAAACCGATATTTTTTTACCTTTTTTTAAGTTTTTCTCTCTCGGTACCTTTGCCGTCGGGTGTCCTGCAACGGAGTACCCGAGTGACTTCAAAATTTTTGCTTTCGAGCGAGGTTCGGCTTGCTTTACGGCTCACCGAAAGTGCCGAAAAAAGTCTCCGTCGGTAGGAGGCGGTCTGTTGTTGGTTTGTTGAGATTCTTGTAAAAAACAGCCGATTATCCGCTGCGAGTTCGTACGCTTTTCCGACATGTTCCCTCCCCATTATCGGTTTTTCGAGTTTAATATCAGTATAGCAAATACAAAAATCCTGTCAAGGGCGAAATGATATTTTTTTATTTACAGAGCGAAAAAATTATTGTATACTGAAAGACATGGATACTTTCACACAATATGTTGACGTTTTTTACGGGTGCAATCCCGTCGATTTGCCGAAAAGAAAGGGTATCGCTCAGGGTTGGCGTCCCATTAAAGGGATGGCGGGCAATACCACGCCCGCGGCGGTTCTGCCGTTCGGAAAAATGAGTTGCTGTGCATATAGCGGTGCTTACCCCACCGGATACGGCGTTTGCTCGGTCAATTCCTGTCATAGAATCAAGCCGATGTTCCCTACCCTCCAAACGAAAGGCTTTACCCACGTGCATCAATCGGGAACGGGTTTTATCGATCTGTTTTACAACTACGTTCTCGTTTCGCATACGGGCGGGAAAGCCGAAACCATCCTTTCCGAAAAAGCGACTTGCGGTTATTATTCCTGCCGTACGGCAAGTGCGACTTCTGCCTGCACCGTCACGCAAGACTGCGCCTTTCATCGCTTCGACACCCGCAACAATACCGAACTGACCGTTTTCTTTTCGCAATACGGATTGGACAGAAACCAACGGAATCAGAAAATCTTCGCCGACTACGATGAGGCATCCTTGCGCATCGAGGGAAACACCGTCCTTTGCAAAGTGTCTTTCTTCGGCGTTCCCGTTTATTTTGCCATGCGAGCCAAAGACAAGGCAACCGTAAAAATTTTCTCCGCACAAGGCAATCAAGCGATTTCCTTTTCTTCCTTTCAAGGAGAATTCGGCGTAACGTTTTCTTTCGACAAACCGCACGCCGAAACCGTCCTCGCTCTTTCCTATGTGTCCGAAAAGGATGCCTTGGCTTTCCTGGAACGGGACTTTCCCTTATCGGTCGAGGAAGTCGCCGAGCGAGGTGAAAAAATCTGGAACGAAAAACTCTCTCGAGTGGAAATCGTTGCGGACGAAGAGGAAAAGAAACTCTTTTACTCCAACCTCTATCACACCTTAATCAAACCGAGCGACGTCTCCGACGGTAATTTCTACGGCATCGAAGGCGATTGTGTAACCGACCTCGCCACCCTTTGGGATATGTACAAAACGGATTTGCCGTTTTTATTCTCTTTGTATCCCGAAATCGGGACTAAGGTTATCCAAACTCTTCTTTCTTATCGAAAAAAATACGGCGTCATCCCCAACAGTTTTTTGATCGGTGCTAAGCAGGAAGTGGAATCGGGACAAGCGAAATTTTTGGCGGCACTGATTTTGACGGACGGGTATTTACGGGGTATCGGAGACAAACAAGAAATCTTTCAAACCTTGTACGACGAATACTTTTCCGACCATTATAAGTTTTTCCGCGATACGGGAGAGGCTTCGAGAACCACCCACACCATGGACTTATACGAGGCGTCCGCATGCCTTGCTTTTATGGCGGACGAAGTCGGAAAACACGACCTCGCCGCAAGCCTTCGTCACGCATATAAAGGTATCGAAAAAGTCTTCCATAAGAGGACGGGACTCCTGCTTTTCCGTTCTGCCTATTACGAAGGAAACTTCCTGAATTATTCCTTCCGTCTTCTGTCCGATCCCGAACTTCGCATCCGTTGCGCAGGCGGAAAAGAGAAACTGACCAAACGATTGGATTACTTCTTCGCTTTCCGTTTTCCCCGCATCGCTTACGGAAAATTCGAGGGATTCAATAACGAAACCGACATGGAAGCACCCTATTGTTATCACTTCGTCGGACGGCAGGATCGCTTATGCGAAGTGTTGCTCGCTTCCCGACAAATGTGGGTGAACGGGCGTGGCGGCATGCCCGGCAATAACGATACGGGCGGTCTGTCTTCCCTCTTTCTTTGGAACGCCGTCGGCATCTTCCCCGTTGCGGGACAAAACAAATTCTTTATCGGATTACCTCGCTACGAAAAAGTCGTTTTGCATCTTCCTTCCGCCGACTTCGTCATTCGTCGGGAAGGCGAAGGATTTAACACGAAAAAAGCCGTCCTCAACGGACAGCCTTTATGCGATTTTGAATTCTCGGTAACCGATTTTAACAAGGGCGGAGAATTGGTCATAACCGTTTCTCCCGAAAAATAAACGGTACCTTACCAGCCCAAACGTTTGGCAAACTCGCAGAAATATTTCCATCCCTGCCGATAAAAACGATGACCGCCCTCTCCGAAAAACAGTGCGGTATTTTCTTCGACGCCCCGATCGGAATAAATCTTGCGTATCGTTTCGTACGTTTCCCTTACCCCTTCTTCCAAAAAGATTTTATCTTCCTTGCCGGCGACCAATACGATACAGCGAGGCACAAGCAACGAAGCCAAATCCCCCATATCGAAATACTTTGCCACGCCCGGCAAATAATTACAGGTACAGTGCCGATGATGAATCAACGATTTTCCGTACGAACAAACACTGCAACTCGGCATGGCTATAGATATTCTTTCGTCCATACAAGCGGCGTAATACGTGGCGGTTCCGCCGCCCGAATTACCCATCACGCCGATTTTCGTGCCGTCCACGTCCTCTCTTTTTTCCAAAATGTCGATGGCTTTCGAAACGTCCCAAACCCGTTCTCCGACGGTCGTCCTCCCTACGAGGAGAGCCTGTGCCGAAAAGGTGTCGCACATGGTGTTGTTTTCGCCCCACTTGCTACGTCTTTCTCCGAATCCGCGTTGCTCGAGGACGAGAGCGGCAAAGCCGTACGAAAGTGCCTGAAAGGCAAAATCTCTGTCGTCGGCAATCTTTTTGACGTCCTTGATTCGGTAGGGTTTAGCCACCGAAAGAAGCATACCTTTAGAGTGACCTTGCAGACAAATCACGACGGGCGGTCGCACCGCCCCGTCGGGAAGAAGCAACAGACAAGGCATGAAACAATCTTCTTCCGTTTCTATCAAAAGTCTTATTTCGGTATACCCGTTCTTATGAATACGGTATTCCTCTCGGGCATTTGCCGTAAAAGAAGGCATATCGCCCAAGCACGTGGCAAGCTGACTTTTCAGTCGCTCTTTATAGTCTTTTTCGCCCCCCGCTTTCGCATAGGAAAGTAG
>DCGI01000024.1:6829-7234 GCA_002315475.1 Christensenella sp. UBA1782
GGGGCGACTCCATAATCTTCGCATGGACGCCGTCTGCAGGATACCTGCCGATGGTGGCACAGTTTTTCTTGATTTCTTTTCGCAGAGAAAAGATATTTTTACAGTTCATGCCAAAGCCTCGCTCGGCGTATCGGTGTCATCGGGCAATACGGGCGTATCGTTCGTTTCGCCTTCGTTGTTTTCTTCGTCGGCAAGACGCATTTCGGCAAGCTCGTTCAAAATTCTCTCACGACGTTTTCCATGGAAATTATCGCACAGCGTAATCAAGCCGGGAATCAAGTTTCCCGCAATACCCGGTATGGTCACCAAGTAGAAAATACCTTTTAAGGTTTCGGGCGTCTGCACCGCTTCGATGGTGTGTCCGTCGGCGGTAACGGTTGCGCTGACGTAACCGATTATCGTTAA
>DCGI01000024.1:7282-11820 GCA_002315475.1 Christensenella sp. UBA1782
CGTTGATACGGTTTGCCATTGAGTTTATGGCGAAGACCATACCTTCCGAACGGGCGGGAACACCGAACTTTTTGCGAGACTTGTACTCCATATAGTCGGTGGAGTCGGCAAGAAGAATCTTTCTCGAAGCGCCCATTGCACCGTTGGGGAAGCCGGCAAGGGCGATGCACACGCCGACGAGCAACAGTCCGAACGTACTCGTAAGGTTTTCAAAACCCATAAGTAACGTAACCACCAACATAATGATATAGAAGGCCGCCGTATAGAAATAGCCGCCGGCGATAATGTCACGCGGGCAAAATTTCTTTCCGATGAACGGCAAAAGTAAAATACCGATGTAGCTCAGTGCCACACTGACCGAACCTACCACCGTCGACATCCAAGCCGCCTGCAGGGTGTGCATATATAAATAGGTAAGTGCTCCGTAACAAATCTGACGGATACTGTCGGCTATTTGCGCCAAGACCAAAATCAACAACGGGCGGTTGGTAAACAACGCTTTGATATTGATTTTAACGGGATTCTCCTGTACCCGAATATGCACTTTTTCACGCAAAGTAAAGGCAGGAACAATCATGGTCAACAAGCCAACCACACCGAACAAAACGGCACCGATCAAATAAATATTGCTTTGTGCCTGATAGTTGTTTTTGTACATACTGATAAAAATCGGTATCACGCCGCCGGGAAGTGTCGTTCCCAATGTGGAAGCGAAAGAAGACAGGGTGTAAAAGTTCTTTCTGTCCGAAGGATTGGTCGTCATTCTTGCCGAAGTGGTAAGAAGGGACATATCGTAGAAGGTGTCCGAAAGACAGTAAATAAAATAGAACGCAAAAACCCAAATCAATCGTACGGTCATGCCGCTTGCCGGTACGACAAATAATAGTACCGACGTAATCGACAACGGAAACGGGGATAGCAAAAGGAAGGGACGCACTCGACTTTTTCCGTTTTTGGGAGGGAGATCGAACAAGGCTCCCGCAACGGGATCGCCTACGATGTTGATGATTTTGGCGACCAGCGACAAAACCAACAACATGGAAGCTTCGATACCCATAAAGTCCGTCATGTACAGGGTAAAGAACGTACCGATCATATCCTGCCCCATGGCGTTTCCGAAAGAACCCGAAGCAAAACCCAGCTGTTCTTTCAAAGTAAAGGATGGATTGTTTTTAATACTGTTCCAACCTTCTTTCAAACTTTGTTTTATGTTCTTTTTCATAATGATTGTATTGTATCATATCCTTTCTTTTTTTTCAATATGCAATTTTCATTTTGGTCTTTCTTTTTTTTCAAAAGAATGGTATACTGAAAGAAAAAACAAAGAGGTATCAACAATATGAAATGTGAACTCACCGAAATTTCAAAAACAGGCATACAAACTTACCGTCTGGAAAACGACAACGGCATGGTCGCCGAAGTCATCACGTACGGTGCTCGTATTTCCAAACTCGTCTATCAAGGGATAGACGTCGTAGCGGGGTTTGACGATCCCGAAGGCTTTCGGGGGGACAATCCCTATTTTAACGCCGTCATCGGACGTTTCGCCAACCGTATCGGAAACGCTTCCTTTACCCTGAACGGCAAAGAATACCCCCTTTATAAAAACGACGGCAACAATCATCTGCACGGCGGAAAAGAAGGTTTCGACCGAAAAATTTGGAAAGCCACCGTCGTGGGAAACTGCAGCGTCCGAATGGACTACGTTTCGTGCGACGGAGAAGAAGGCTATCCGGGCAATCTCTGCGTATCCGTCACCTACTCTCTCGACAACGAAGACGCCCTTTGCATCCGCTATCGTGCCGTCAGTGACAAAGATACCGTTTGCTCTCTGACAAACCACGCCTACTTCAACCTCTCGGGGACTTTCGACACCGCTCTGCACCACGAACTAACCATCCGCGCCGATCAAGTAACCGCCATCGACAACGAACTGATTCCTCACGGCGAAATCGTCGATATAAAAGGGACGGCGTTGGATTTTACGATTCCTAAACTCATCGGAAAAGATATCCAAAACGACGATACTTTATTAAAACTCGGCAACGGCTACGACTTTAACTATATCCGAAACAACGACACCGAAGAACCCATAGCGACGGCGTTCTGCGCCGACTCGGGTATCGCTATGGACGTCTACACCGACCGCCCCTGCGTACAACTGTTCACCGGCAATTTCTTGGACGGCGTACGAGGAAAACAGGTCTACGGATTCCGCTCGGCTTTCTGTCTGGAAACGCAAGGCTATCCCAACGCTTGTAACGTCCCGTCCTTCCCTTCCTGCGTCTTACGCGCGGGGGAAGAATTCCGTAGCTACACCGCTTATCTTTTCCGCAAACCGTAAGTCCGAAAACCGATACCGAAGCTTTCCCCTCCCGCCTGTCTTTTGCACGAAGACAGACTTTCGGCGGAAGGGAAAGTTTTTTCTGAATCCTACTATATTATAGAAGCGGACGAAAAACCCTTTTTTTCGAAGATGCAAACCAATTCTTAAAAAAAATATTTTTCTTAGGATTTCGGCGGGAATATGCCGAATTATCCATTGCACACCCAAAGAAACGGGGCAATCGACATTTTCTTCGAAAAAAATCGTAAAAATTATTGCCAATCACTTGAAAAAGAAAAAATGTGGTGTTATAATAATTTAGCAATCAAGATAGATGACTGCTAAAAAACAAAAAATGTTTTTAGAAAGGAGGAAAACCAACAATGACTTTAAAACCTTTATTTGACAAAGTCGTAATCAAACAGGACGAAACGAGAGAAACGACCGCAAGCGGCATCATTCTCACCGGAAACGCAAAAGAGAAACCCGTTATGGCGACCGTTCTTGCCGTAGGGCCGGGCGGAATCGTAGACGGAAAAGAAATTATTATGGAAGTAAAACCGGGTGACAAGATTTTGTATTCGAAGTATGCGGGTACCGATTTCAAATTGGATGACGGTACGGTAACGATCATTCGTCAAAGCGACATTCTTGCCATCGTAACAGACTAATCGAAAACGGAGGAACACAAATTATGGCAAAACAATTTAAGTATGGAGAAGAAGCTCGTAAGAGTTTGGAACTCGGTGTAGACACCCTTGCCAACACCGTAAAACTGACGCTCGGCCCGAAAGGCAGAAACGTCGTTTTGGAAAAGAAGTACGGCAGTCCCCTCATCACCAACGACGGTGTGACGATTGCCAAAGAAATCGAACTGAAAGATCCCTTTGAAAACATGGGTGCACAACTCATCAAAGAAGTCAGCACGAAGACCAACGACATAGCGGGAGACGGCACGACGACGGCAGCCGTACTCGCCCAAGCCATCATCAAAGAAGGCTTAAAAAACGTAGCGGCGGGCGCCAACCCGATGGAACTGCGTCGAGGCATTTTGAAGGCTACCGAAAAGGTTGTGGAAGAACTCCGCAAAGCCAGTCGTGCCATCGGTGAAAAGCACGAAATCGCTTCGGTTGCTTCCATTTCCGCCGGTGACGAAACCATCGGAGAATTGATTTCGGAAGCCATGGAAAAAGTCGGGAAAGACGGTGTCATCACCGTAGACGAAAGCAAGACCATGCTGACCGAACTCAACGTTGTGGAAGGTATGCAATTCGACAGAGGATACGCCTCCCCGTACATGGTTACCAATCCCGACAAGATGGAAGCGGAAATCGACAGTCCCGTTATTCTCATCACCGATAAGAAGATTTCTTCCATTCAAGAAATTCTCCCCGTCCTCGAAAGCGTCATGAAGAGCGGCTTAAAACTTCTGATGATTGCCGAAGACTACGACGCCGAAGTGCTTGCTACCCTCGTAGTCAACAGAATCAAAGGCATTTTGAACGTCGTAGCCGTCAAAGCACCCGCTTTCGGTGACAGAAGAAAAGCCATGCTCGCCGACATTGCTACCTTGACCGGGGGCACGCTCATCAGCGAAGAAATGGGTTTGGAACTCAAAGACGCCAACGTTTCCATACTCGGTCGTGCCAAAATGGTAAAAGTCAGCAAGGACTACACCACCATCGTGGACGGTGCGGGCGATCCCGAACAAATCAAGGCTCGTATTCATCAAATCAAAGCCGAACTTGCCGTTTCTACGTCCAGCTACGATAAAGAAAAACTGCAAGAACGTCTTGCCAAACTTTCGGGCGGCGTAGCCGTCATCAACGTAGGTGCCGCTACCGAAGTGGAAATGAAGGATACCAAACTCCGTATTGAAGATGCCCTTTCCGCCACGCGTGCCGCTGTGGAAGAAGGTATCGTACCCGGAGGCGGTATTGCTCTGCTTTCCGTACAAAAAGCCTTATCGGCGTACGTGGACACTTTGGAAGGCGACGTCAAGACGGGTGCAAAAATCATCGTGAAAGCTTTGGAAGCACCTATTCGTCAAATCGCCGCCAATGCAGGCATCGACGGCGGTGTCGTGGTAAACACCATCGTTACGAGCGGAAAACCGAACTTCGGCTATGACGCCTCCCGCGACGAATACTGCGATATGCTCGAAGCCGGCATCCTCGATCCGACCAAAGTTACTCGTAGCGCACTCCAACAC
>DCGI01000107.1 GCA_002315475.1 Christensenella sp. UBA1782
TACCTTTCCATTTATTATAAATCTCTAACGTACCGTTGTTCGTCGTCTTGCCGTTGGAGATTTATAATAAATGGAAAGGTATCGGCAATAACGCCACCGTTTCCGACAACGGCACCATGACGCTCGGCGGCACTGCCGACGTGAGTGTTTATAAGATAGATATGAACACGACCGCTTCTTTGACGGTCGGTTCCGGCACGACCGTGACGACGGAAACGATGACGACGGGTAGCAACGGTACGTTGACGATTAACGGTACTTTGCGTTTGACGAAGAGTGCGATTTCTTCCAATCCGCACATTTTGACGGGTACTATCCAAATCGGCGGGGTACTGGAAGCAAGCGGATACGTAAAGAACCAAGCTACGGTTACGGTATCGGGCACGATAGATACTCTTTATTTTGTCAACGAAGCCGACATCACCGTTACGACGGGTACGGCATCGTGGTATCAAGTCATCAACGGTGGCGATATTTTAGTCGATAAAAACGGCAGTATCGTGGTGACCGATACGATATTGAACCAAGCCAAAGGTTCCTTTGTGTTGCTCTCCGAAGCAAGCGAAAACCGCATCGGTAAAGTCCTTTTGAATACAGTCAGCAACGATAACGAGAACTATTGTTATGCCGTACTGCCCGAA
The DNA here is from genome assembly GCA_002315475.1 of Christensenella sp. UBA1782. Taxonomy (GTDB): domain Bacteria; phylum Bacillota; class Clostridia; order Christensenellales; family DTU072; genus CAG-1782. The sequence goes on from DCGI01000107.1 coordinate 642, forward strand.
CAGGACGGTAACGGAGATCCGTATACGGTGGAATACAACTGTACGTTGCGGTACGTTGTTTTGGAAGAAGAACCTGCCGATTGGACGACCGGATACGGAGCCTATTACGTGCGGAAGCATATTGATACCGTTGACGCTCCCACCTGGGCAACCCGTATGTATTATCAAGAAGCTTATACCCTTTTGTATAAAGATCCCGAGCCTTCCGAATGGGGCGTTTCTTATCAAAAGTATTACAAGAAGGTGGGCGACGGTTATGTACCGTTAACTCCTTCCGACGCTTGGGAGAACGGCGTGTATTACAGCAAGAGTTATGAACTTTTGATTGATAAACCCGAAGACTGGGAGACCGACTGGACGGAGTATTATTATAAGGATACCTTCGAACGGGTGAGTGCCGAAACCGACTGGATCGGCGGAACCTTCTTTACCGACAGAAACGTCAAGAGCAAAGTACAGGTTACGTTGCAATCGGTTCCGCAAAGTCTGTATTTGTATTCTTTCTATGACGCGCGGGAAAAGATGACCGTCTTGACGGCAAATTGCAGCCGAATGGCATATTCCTATTCCGAATACAGCGTTTCGTACTCCTTTACGGCGACGGACGGTACCTATCAATGTACCGTTACCGAAAACGGCAAAAACGGATTGCATTGGAACGTGGGCGACGTGTACGGCGCACACGACGTGTCCTATACGTCGGACGGTTCGGAATGGATCGGAACGCACTCGGGTATCTGCACGGTTTGTTCTACGCCTTTCATCGAACAGCATAGCTATACCGATGAAATCGTGATGACGAGTGTCGGCGGGAAAACCTTGTTGGCTCGTCAATGCACGCAATGCGGCGGTGCTTACATGGTGTACGAATCGGAAGCTTTGGCGAAAGTCAGTGACTTGAAGAATTATGTGAAGGAAAGAACGGAAACCGCCGTCAGTTTAGGCAGTGCAAACAGTTGGGACGATAACTATTTGCTTGCGACGGGTATCCAACTCGTCGATACGATGACGGAAACGTTGCCGTCGGGTAGCGTAACTTATTATTTGATTCAGACGAATTACGGAAACGGTTACGTTTTGGTACACTTCGACCATACTTCGCAAACGGTGGACGATAATAACGGTTTGACGCACGCCGTCGTTTGGGACGATATCTTCGTCGAAAAGCACGCAAAGCACAGTGTGGCGATTTCGGCAGAAAACGTCGTGCAAGTCAATGCAAAGCCTTCCGATTTCGCATCGAAATATAACAGTTCTTATTATCTCCTTACGGGGAAGACGGCAAACGAGGATACCCGTTGGCACATCGCCGAAATCTATCTCGACGCCACCGATACCGTTCTTACGGCAAAGCCGAGCGACTGGGATACCAATTACGCTTCGTATTTCATCGCCACCGTCGAAAAGAACACGAGTAACGTTTGGGACGAGACCAAGACGTACTTTACCGGCGAGATAACCAAATTGAATTCCAAACCGGAAGATTGGGACGATACGGGTGCATATTTGTACTATTACAGAAAATCCGGCAGCAACTATCAAAAGTTGTCGTCCAAAACCACTTGGTCGAGTTTGTCCACGTACGGCTATATGAAGTATACCGAAGTGGCGAAATCGAACGTGCTTTGCGGCACTTGCAGCGTCTGTTCCTACGGTACGACGAGCGATCCTCTCGTGTACAAGTATGACGCAAGCACCAAAGTTTCCGATATCGTCGGGTATTTGACGTTGGGTAGCTTTACCGGTATGTCGAGCACCTCTTCGGTATCCTCCAAAGTTAGCTCGTATAAGCAATATAACGGGTATTGTTTGATTCCCGTAGCGAACAAGAGTTCGGTCGAGTATTACGTTCTCGGCGAAAGCGCCGCGCATCAATACGCCTACGTCCATACCTCGTTGACGAGCAGACAGCATACCAAAGTTTGCGTCACCTGTTCGGCGGCTTCTACACAGGAAGATCACGTACCCGACACGATGCCGGTGGGATTTGAAACCATGAACGTGCAGAAAAACGGCTTGCCCGTTTACGAAAACTTCCTCTGTACCACTTGTACCGTATGTTCGGGTAAAATCATTTTCGTCAAGACCTTTACCGACGATATGACCTATCAAGAGATTTCCGACGCCCTCGAAACGTACGGCTATCGGTGCGATTATGCCGATATGACCGCTTTGGTACAACACGACGGCGGCAATATCTTTAAGGCAGGTAGCGATACCTACTATAAGATCAAGATTGTCAGCACGACGGACGCGACGAAGAAGGGGAATTTGTTGATTTCGATCGATCACAAGTGGATTCTTTCCGACAAGTGGAACTTGGATTATCATACCTTTGCTTGCGAAATGGACGATGCCGAAATACGCTGGATTGCGCACGATTGGACGGGTGCTTCGGTAGAAAGCGAAGCCGTGACCGTACAGTCGGTGACGTATAACGTACTCGGCAAGAGATGCGTGGACTGCGGAAACTTGGTTTATCTCTATCAAAACGCCGAACATACGATCACGTTATCGAATTTGGATACCCTTTTGTCGGCTTACGGATTGAGCGTGGTATACGGCGGCGACAAGAAGACGACGAAACTTTGGTATTATATTTATCAAAATCGTTACAGAATACAGACTTGTGCGGCGCATATCGGGTTGAACGACGTCGAAAACGAATACTATCCCGTCAAGGTGAGCGGATACGGAGAAGGGGATTATTATATTCTCGTACACGTAAACGATTATACAATCAACTATCGAGAATACAGTAATACCGATGAAAAGTTTGCGAGGATGTTCTCGTATACGCATGAAGGAAGCTGCGAACATAATAACTGTATGGATATAGAATCGGCGCATACCCTTTCGACGGTTATCGAAATCGACGAAGGCAATTATTCGGCGTATTTGCCGAGCGGAAACTATCTCGTTCGTACTTGTTCCGATTGCGGACAGAACGTTTTCGTAACCTATCTCGCCAACGACAATACCACCTATCAAGACGTCGACGCTTACTTAGACGGCTTCGGGTACGAAACGATAGAAGGCGGTAGCGAAAATCGTGTCGCTTATTCGGTATTCCACGATAAGTCGGAGTATCCGAATCATATTCAAAACAATGACGCCTTTGCCGATTATTGGCTCTTACCGATTCAAAGTCAAGACGGCACGAAGACGGCTTCCTTACTGATTCGTTTCCGCCACTCCTTCCGCGTGGAAACCGAGAACGGCGACAACGGCTACAACGATATCTATACCTGTACCGAATGTGGCTATACCTATACCGAAAGACACTTGTACGAATTGACCGAAAAGTATCATCAAATCGAAGCCATCAACGAATTGACGGGTGAAGTAACGGTAGAAGAAAAAATATTGAATTCGACGGTTATTTTCGATCAAGAGGTCAAGAAAATTTCGGAAGATAAAACGTACACTTGGGTAGAAAAGAGCAACGTAATACCCGTTTACTTCTTCAACGCCGATACGACGCTGGACGACGTTACAGGGTTCTTTATCGGTGTCGATCAATGGGATCAAACGGCAGACTCTTATCTTGCTTCCGGTTACGTTTGTTTGCCGTTTAACGAAAACGTTTCGGTCTTGGAAAGCGGTATCGAAAGAATCATTTACAAAGAAGAAGTATACTATTACATTCCTTTGTATCGGATGCAATTATCCAACGTCATCTTTGACGGCGGAGAAATATCCGATGCGACGATTATCAACAATTTGGAAGCTTCGCCATCGTTGTATCTATTGGCGAAATTTGACAGTGCAGTGGACGATCAAGGCGTCTTCCGAGTCTACGATGAAGAAAATGACGGGTGGAAAACGTTAAAGAAAAATCAATATATCGACCAATACGGAGAGGGTTTACAAAGCGGACAACTGATGGTAGAGCATACTGCGTTTGCGTCTACAGCCGGCAAGGAGAATAAGGTGTTTGCGGCGGAGACCTGTGAAGCAGACGAAGAAGACGAAATCATCATATATCATATCCGTGAAAAGACGACTACTTCCGAACTGAATCAATACTTTATCAGCAAAAATGCCGATGCGGTATGGGCGGACGAAGAAAACGGTATTTTGACGGTCAACGGCTACATGACCTATTATGACGGAAAGATCGTCGATTTGTTGACGTACTATACGAACGTGGGGGATCTCACGGAATGGTATTATATTCCGATGTATTCTATTTTCGGACAAGTCAAGGTCAATGCGGACGGAACGTTTACACCATGTGTCTTTACACTCGGTAATACCGAAGATACATACGACAGCGTTATTTCCTCTTATCCCGTATTCTACGTTTTGGCAAAGCTGGAAAAGACGCCGGTGGCGGAAGAAAATCGCTTCACCTTCGTATGCGGAGAATCGATAACGTTACCTCTGTATTCCGATTCCATCGCAACCTCGCCCATGCCTGCCGCCTCTCCGAAAGAGCAAACCACCCTTTCCATGGACAATACCAAGGACGACATGATGGTTTTGTGTCAAATCCATTGTGACGTGTGTGTGGATTATAACGATCTCATCGTTACGATAAACGCAACGACTACCTTTGACGACATCACCCAATACTTCATGGGCGTCGATTATTGGGGAGAGGATCTCGGCGGTACCGGCGTGTCGGCACGCGGATTCTACTGCCATAGTCTGTTTAACGCAAGAAGCTGTATGTCGATTCAAAATTACGGTAATAAGATTGGCAGTGAACTCAAGACGTACACGAGAGAGGGAAAGACATACTATCTCTTGCCGATGTATTCGTTTATGGCGACACTGCGCTTTGAAGCAGGCGAAATGGTCGGGTACGAATGGATAAGTAAGAGTATACAGCCGAGTTTCTACCTCTTGGCAGAGTATGACGAAACGGCTCAGAAAACCGTATCGTTCCAAACCGACTGCGGAAGACAATTATCGTTGTCGCCGTACGGTGTCCTCAATCCGTATATTAAGCTTTCGTCGGCGTCTACCACTACGGTAGAAATCGATTTGTTGACGGAGTACTGTGAAGACGTTCGGAAACCCGTCGTATTCCATTATAACGACGAGACGACGGTAGAACAGGTCTTAAAGTACTTTATCGGAGCTACCGAATTATCCTTATCGGAAGAATCCTTTGCCGTAGATATCGAGGATACGGAAAACGCAGACGGAATATGGTATCATGCCGAAGGGTATACCTTTATTCGCTCGGCAAGCACGTTGAAAAAATACCTCGATTTGCCGTTTGCTCGATACCTAGAAGAGATTAGTAGCAAATGGTGTTCCGAAATGAAGTCAAGAACGATTTCGGGCTATAACGATTCCGTCGTAAAAGTTCAATATGACGAGTGTAACCCGTTTGCCGTGATGGCGGGAGATTTCGGCGATATGGAAGAACTTTCCGGTCAAAACAAGGTCACCCCGACTGCGGTCGAAAATGCGATGAATTTGCTGAGTGGGAAAGCGGCGGAATGTTTGGAAAAAAGCAAGAGCGGAGGGGAAATCCCGAGCGTGTTCCAAATATCGACAGCGGGAACAGAACAGAAAAAAGCTTTCGACGATACATATAAGCAGGCAGTGGCGGCGTATATTCAAAATACAAAGCTTGCCATAGCCAGAGTGGATGAAACCGATCTTTGCGAAGAAGGTATGCTGATCGGTATCAATCAATCCTTTACGATAGGCTATACGGTTTCGGGCTCCGTAAATTATCAAGGGGTAGTAGCCAAGCTGTTTGGATTTAATACCGCTTCGGATTTCGTAAATTGTGCCCAAAGCCTCGCCGATAGTTTCTTGCAAGCAGATTTCGTCGCATTGGGTAATCCGCTCGCCTATGACGGTATCGCTACCCAAAACGGCACCTACGTGTTCCCGATTGTCGTGCAAAACGAGTACACGCCCAGAGTTCTGACTTGTGTATTCTTGGATGCCAAAGGTCTCGTGTACGTTTGGATCAGCAATATTTCTTCGGCGATGAAAGCGATACAGTACGATAGCGATCACTATACCGATGCCGTTATTATCAATAATTTGTATTGCAAAACGCTTCTGTTCGTAGAAGATACCTCTCTCGGGGATTTCGTCAATAAGAATAAGTATAACGGCGAAAGTTGTTATTTCGTACCGTTGTACGCCGTCGTCGACGCCAACCTGTATCTCATGGATAGAAAGATTGTCGCAGAATACAGCTCGCTCGGTGCTATGAAAACGAATATGCCGGCAATGTACTTTGTGGCACGCTACGATACTACGTTGTCAGACAGTAACGGCTATTTCTACTGTGACGAATACGATAAGTCCTGTGCCGGTACGGGGTATGCTTTCGGCAGCGATGCCGACGTAGGCATGAGCGACGCCGTCACCGTTTCGTCCAAAATCGGTAGCGACGTGACCGAAGTTACCGCCAAAAACGGCGACAAATACTACTTAATCAAGATGAGTAAAAGTACCGGCGAGTATTATACCGCACGCGGTAATTCCTTGACCGTAAAAGAAGGAATGGTCTATACGCAGGATTATGTGTATTTGATCGGTGTTTTGGATAATACCGCCACTCAAATGCAGTTCACCGTAAAATCCCTTTCCGAACAAGCGGTGGAAAGCGTGTACGATATAGCGGCGTTCGGACAAGAAGGAAAACATTTGGACAGTCAATCCTTCTTTGTGGGGAATGCGTATAGCGTTTCCGCCGCGATGAAGAACGTCATGATGGTTTCCGTCGAAGGGGAAAGCAAAGTCTTGTACTGCACCTTCAACGACGAAACGACTTTGGCGGAGATTTCTCGGTATTTTGTCGGATTGGAGCTTTGGTATGAAAACGATAATCCCAATATTCGTTCTTCCGTTGTTCGTCCCGTACAAGACGTGGATATGGGCAGACTCACAAAGACGTATCTGAACGAAGAGGTCTTTGCTTACGAACACGATATGGGTAGCTATACGACGTCTACCGAAGTGCTGTACCTTTACGATGAGGATACCCTTTGGAGTGATTTGAACCAAGCACTCGTAACCGCTCTTTCCAAGAATACCGAATACGACGTTCCCGTTTCGGCATCGGGCTTTTTGGCGGGTGGTATCTTCGGGCAAGGAAACATTCAGGATAACCTGTACGATTATCCGATCAGCGTTCGCGGCTCTCAAGAATATCTGTTGATTCCGTTGTATTCCTATCAAGGAACGGTCGTATTCACCGATGATTCCGTTTATGAAAACGAAGCGGGTACGGTCGGTTCGACGAAGCTTTGCTATTTGTTGGCAAGAAAGGTGGAAACGGGTGGCAATACCTTCGTATTCTTGGAAAACGACGCAATGACGGGTGAGGAAACACTGTCACCGTTCGATATTACTACGATAGAATACGATAGCGTGAAGAAGCAGTATTTGTTCGTCAATAATTTGTTTACGTTACGCGACGATATCGGCGGACAGAAGAGTACCATGGTTTATCACTATACGGACAAGACGACCTTTGAAGAATTGAATCGCTTCCTCATCGGTGCAAAAACTTGGAATATGCTTGCCGAAAACGTATATCAGGCAGAAGGTTACATCGCAGGCGAAATCGATCGGATGACCAATAGAATTTCTTCGAAGTATACGGCGACCGTCGGTGGTACTTCGTATACGTTGATTCCGTTGTATTCCTTCAAAGGAACCGTCAACACTGCGAGCGGAAAACTGAGCATAACCATTCGAGATTCTTTATCGACGGAAGCAGTCGGCTATCTTTTAGCGACACTCGATGCAAGCAAACATCTGAGCAGTGAAGGCGTTTTGTGTTCGCAAACGGGGACGTACTATTCGTATATCTCCAACGTTTGTCAAAAGAAGACGTTGGATTTCTCGGTCAAGGAAAATATTTCTTCCTTCGGACACGTATTAAAAGCCGAGACGGCGACCGACCTCGACGTCTTCCGGTATACTTCGGAAATCACGTTGCGGGATATCAACCGTATGTTTATCGGTAAAGATTACATGGTCATCACCGATTATGGGGAACATCAAGAGATGCTTCCGGACGAAGAGACGCAGATGATACTCGGTATCGAAACGCGCAGAACGGTACAAGTAAAAGGCTATATCGCCTTCGGCTCCTTGGATCCGAGCTTAAACTCCAAAACCATTTCGAGTCTCTCTTCGGAATTGGAGGAATATATCTATAAAGGTATCACCTATAAGGTGGTTCCTCTCGTTGCCGTAGAAGGTACGGTCGTGATTGACGGTCGTGTCGAGGAGCTTTTCTATATGGATACGTCTCGATTCGTTTCGTATGATTTGCATTATACGAACGTTCCGACCAAGTATTTGTTGATCGACGAAATTTCACCATTAACTCGCTGCTTTATCGGAGCAAGACATGAATACAGCTATCTTGGCAAACAACCGTATGACATCTTCCGTATCAAGATGAAGCAAGACGTGAACGGCCCCATTACCGAGAGTTTTGACACCGATGTTCCGAGTACGACTTGGACGATGAAACCGGGCGTGGTGGAAGAAACCCTGAACACGCAATTAGCCATTACGGGTAGTCGATATCTGTACGTCGGCGGAAAACGGGCGACCTACACGATTACGCAAGAAACCACCTTCGGCGATATCGATGCTTACTTCCTGAGTGTACCGGCATTGCAAAACGTGACGTGCTTGATTATGGGCATAGATGCCACCGATACCGTATTCGATTGGTTGCGGAGTTATGGCGAAAGCGTTGTTTTGACGGAAGGCACCTATGCTATTCCCGTATCCCTCTTGCGAGGCGAACAAAACGTGGGCTGGCAAGCCAACTTGGAAATTATCGTACAAGAAGGTTCGTTTAGCGAAATTTCGGGGGTTATCGACAGTAAAGATATCGAAGTTTCTACCGATGCCTTGTTACGGATGCCCTGTACTTGTACCGAAACGGAAACCGTCGTGGCGCACATTTCGAAAAACACGACGATGAACGAGATTTCGCAGTACTTTATCGGTACTTCTCGTTGGACGTATTACGGCGTCAGTGAAGACTACGATGCCTACAAGGCTTCGGGTTATATTGCCGGCAGAAAGATGGATACGCGTACCGTTTGCAGTCAAGCTATCCAAGTAAAAGACGTATCGGGTACGTACTATTTGATTCCTATGTATGCGTACGAGGATGCCGTTATTGCCATTGATATGCGCTTCGTTGTAAAACCGACGTTCTCGGATACGCCCGCATTCTATTTGTTGGCGGTCGTAGACCAACCGTCCGGTATGTATTTCTCGAACGATTGCGGAACGGTCGAAATGACCGCTTATACGTACGGTGCTTTTGTGGAAAACAAGAAGTTGACGACGAAGACGTTGACGGATGCCGACGAAGAACAAAAGTCATACTTGACCGACGGCAATTATAATCCCGTTATTTTGCACTATACGTCGACGACCGTTTTGAACGATTTGAACGAGTATTTGGTGGGGGCAAAAGGCTGGTCGTACATAGACGATACGACCTATCAGGCGACCGGACTTTTGGTCGGTATGGCGGAGTACGGCGCGAGTACCGCTTTGATAACGGTCGCGGAAATGGCGGAACCGGTGGTTATCGGCACCGACAATTATTTGAGAGTACCGTTGTATACGATAGCCAACGGTTCGATTTCGCTCACTTCGCACTCCGTCGTGGAAAATACCGGCTTGATTGATACGGATATCGCCATGTATTTGTTGATGGAAGTTAGTGCGGGTAGTGAAACGGGCTTCTATACCGAGAACGGAAAGCTCAGCTTAGACTCGTACTTCTCGGCTACGCACGTGGCAAAGACCTTATACGGAAACGGCAGCAAGACGTTCGAAACGAAAAAATCCGCCGTCGTCGACAATATGGCTTGTTTGACAATGGCGTATCGCGTCAATATCGATACCACGCTCGGCGATTTGGACGATGACTTCCGTTGGAAGGGGTATACCTATTTGCACGACGGAACCTTGCAAGACGACGATTTAGTCTTCTATTTGATAGCCACGCATCGCTTGCCGGACGGTTCGTTCTACATTCCGATGGCATCGGAGAGAGAAGAAGACGTTTGGGTATTCAATTTGATAATAGAACTGAACGTCAGTATCCGGTATTTGGCGGAAGAAGATTCTCCGCTCGACCACGACGCTTTCTTTATCGCGTCGTACTGTCAGGGCTGCGGAAAGTCGTCGTTGACCGAGAAACAAGCTTATAACGTCAAAGAAAAGAGCTTCGGCGGTTTGAACGAACTCCGAGACGCCTATGCCGGCACGCTCGACTTCTCCGAAAAGGATTGGGACGAAAGCTATTCGGCAGCGTTATTGGCGCAGAACGGTATCAACGAGAAAATCGAGAACGTGTTGCTGGAAAACGTCATGCAGAAAGGCAAGACCGTCTTGCAACCCGCCGAAGGCTTGATTGACGGTTTGGTCGGTTCTTATCTCTTAAAACTCGGAACCAAAGACGGAAAGCCGGTATATTTGGTTGTGATTATTGCGTAATTAGGAGGAAATATTATGAAATTCTTTGAAAAATTCAAAAAAACGCCCGTTGTGTTCTACCTGTTGGAGTTGATATACTTTATCGGCACCTGCATCATCGAATACAATTACTATCTGAACTACGTGAACTGGAACGAAACGGTCGTTATTCTTATTTGGGTAGCGTTGGCGGTTATTTACGGCGTCTTAGGTATGCTTATCGGCATGGCGGCGGGACGCGGTTGGCTTCCGATTTTGATAGAAGCGTTGGCTTTTGCCGCATTTGCCATCGTGCAAGCCGTTCTTTGCGACGTCATCATCAAGTCGGCTATCGGTATGTCCAACGTTGCGGCGGGTACGGCGGCACAAATCATTTATTACGTGTCCAACGCCATCATGCATATCTTTTTGATTATGTATACGTTAAAAATCTTTTGGAAGTATTCCAAAGTCGCCAACGCCGTCATCGTATCCGTCATGATTCTCGCCATGACTTTCTTCACGATGTATCCCACGTTGTATTCTACGTTCGGAAAATCCATCGCTTCGTTCTCCTTGAAAAGCGAACCTTGCGTGTTCGTGGGGGACGATTGTTACGTGGTTATTTTTGCCACGAGCCAGGACGGAACGGGAGAAGTTCTCGTAGAAAAGGATGGGCAGGAATACCGGTATTACGACCAAATCAACGGTGTACAACGTTTTGTCGGACAATTCCATCGCGTGGAAATCCCGAAGGATATTTTGAACGGCGGAAGCTATACGATTTCTTCCCGTCAAACCCTCGATACGACGAGTTACGGAATCCCGCTCGGCAAGACGGTTACGGGCAAGACGTACACCTTCCACGACTACAGCGGAACGGGTGACGTTTCCTTCCTCTGCGTATCCGACGTTCAGGGACCTTACGAAAAGGCGCAACAAGCCACCAAAGAGGCGGCAAAAACACATTCGTACGATTTTGTTTTGATGCTCGGTGACAGCAGCAGTCAATATAACAGTTATGAAAAAGACTTTATCGAGCCTATTTTGAAGGTGGCGGCGAGTGCCAGTCGGAGTGAGATTCCTTGCTACTACGTCATCGGCAACCATGAAAACAAAGGGACGTACGCCAAGTATCTCAACGATTTGATTCCCACGCCGTCGAAGGATAACCAATTATATTATACCTTTACGGTGGGCGACGCTTTCTTCACCGCACTCAATTTCGGTGACGACCACAACGACGAAATGGCTCGTTATAACGGGATAAACCATTTTAACGCATACAAAGATGCCGAATATACGTGGTTGACGGAAGAAGTTATGCAGGCAAAAGAATACGAGTCCTATACCTACAATATCGTACTTTCGCATATTCCCGTTTTGATGGGACAGGAACTGTACACGTACGACTACGTTTGTTCGGAATGTAACCAAAAGCACGACTATAAGTGGCGAGAGTTTACCCAAGCTTATTTAGACATGGGCGTCGATTACGTCGTGTCGGGACACACCCACAGCGAACCCAGAGAGGTATCCGTAGAAGGTTGCCCGTTCAAGAATTTACAGGTGGGTTCCAAATACAACGGTGGACAATCCTACCGCAACAGTATCGTGACGTTGCGAGGCGGTCAAATTACGTACGAAGTATATCAAGCGGAATAAGAGGAGATTATTATGGTAAACAAGATTTTTACGAACGGAATTCTCGGATGGGTTCTTCCCATTGTGTTTTTAGGACTTATCGGGTTTTTTCAATACCTGTATTTCGGCATTTTTGTGGAATGGGAAAGATGGCGACTCCTCTTTGTCCTCCTTTTTGCCATCGTCGTTTGCGTAGCGGGTTATACCTTCTGGGCGGGATTGCAAATGGGCTTTTCTCCGAAAAAAGCTTTGATATTTATGGGTATCGCCACCGGCGTTTTCGGTATACTGTACTGGGGCGTCATGATTGCCGCCCATCGGATTACCGGAGTCAATTTGAAAGCGGGATGGCTTGCCACCGTTCTATCCGACGTTCCTTTGATTTTTCTGTTCTTTGCCGTATTGGGCGTTAAAGTGGC
>DCGI01000012.1:0-405 GCA_002315475.1 Christensenella sp. UBA1782
CCGCCCGTAAACGTGTCGTCGAGGATCTCGCTCCAAGTGATACTGTTACAACTGTGCGTAGCATCCGTCCAAATAGCGTAGAACGTGACGTCTTGATCGGTAATCGTGTATTTGTTATTATTAAACGTCAACGCGCTTTCTGCGTCTTTATCGGTGTTCCAACCGACGAAATCCTGTTTCTTTTTGGTAAACGTATTTGCCGCAGGGGTGATGGTTCTGCCTTCCAGTTGATATTGCGTGGCAGGAGCCGTTCCCGTTGCGTCGTTGTCGTCGTACGAAACGGCTTTGGTCGTAATAACGTCGGAATAACTTATCGCGTTAAACATTGATTTTACGGCACAACGATAGGATGCGTTCTCGTTTGCGTTTTGAATAGACTTCTTGGTTTCGCCGCTTATCGCCGTA
>DCGI01000012.1:542-11497 GCA_002315475.1 Christensenella sp. UBA1782
TACAAGACGGTATTGCCGGTTAAGGTAAGCAGGTCGTCCGCTTTATAAGTGGTACCCGTTCCGTCTGCTTTCGTATTCCAAAAAGCAAAAGTATAGTTCTCTTTGGTGTAGGTGTTTGCCTTGATAACGGCTTGTTTGTCAAACTCATACGTCTCCGCATCGGTCAACACGTAGGCACCGAAGTAGTCTTTATGGATCGAATCGTCATCGGCATTATCCACTACGTCCTCTCCGACGCCCGTGTTCGCCTTGTACGTCAAAGAATACGTCACGACGAACTCGATATATTTATCGACGGCGTAGAAGTCGGCGTCTTCGGCTCTCGTTACGTGTGCTTTATACAAGCCCGGTTCTTTCGTGTCGGAACAGGAAGCATAATCGGTTTTCATATACATTTCATAGGTATAGTTAAAACCGCTCAACGTGACAGCTTCTCCGTTCGAGTCTTGCAAAACGGGTACTTTTGCAGTGCCGTCGTAAATGATTCTTTGCAGCTCGGTATCTATGTCTATCGTTTTATTTTGCCAAACGGCGTAGAACGTAATGACGTCGGTTTTATCGGCGTCGTCCGCATTGGCAGAATACGAAGAAAGTGCTTTGGTTGCGTCGTTTGTAAGCGCCCAACCCAAGAAATTATAGTCCGTCTTTACCAAAGAACCGGTGTTTCCGGCAAGCGTAACGGTTGCGCCGGCTTTATACTTTCCGGTATCGGTCGGTACCGTTCCGCTCGTAGCACCGTTGTCGTTATACGTGACGGTAAATTCCGGTATTACGATGATATCGTACGAGTATGTCTTCGGATCGCTTCCGGCGATTTCATTGGCTTTTACGGTATATTCCGTGTCGTCTGCGCTAAAGTACTGCAAATAATCCTTGGAAGCAATATTGGTAGAAAAGATTCCCGTTCCGGGGTCTTCGTCTCTAAAAAGGCGAATGCCGATATCGGCACCCTTTTCAAGGGGCTTTTCGGTAGAAAGGGTAATCTTAATGGCTCCGGTATTGTTTTCTATACCGAGGTTATCGGCGTTACCGTCCGTCGTGTTGTCCATAATGACTATCGTACCGCCGACGGTCATATTATTTGCGGTACCATTGCCATACTCTACACCGGCACCAAAACGATCTGTTCTATTATAACCGGCAGGACGGGTATTGGTGTTGTTCTTTATGCTTCCGCCGAGTAAATATACCTTTGCGAAACTGGTAATACCGGCACCGCTGATAACTGCCTTGTTGTCGGTAATCGTTCCGTCCGTCATCGTCAGGGTTCCCCAGTTACAAACGCCGCTACCGCATCCGCCGTTCATATTGTTTTCTACACAGACAACCGTAGCATTATGGCTGATGGTTCCGCCGTTTATGGTTGTAGTGGCACCGCTTTCGTTGCTGATACCACCACCCCAGTTTCCTTGATTATACGAGATTTCGCCTTTGTTCATGGTGAAGGAATTGCTGTTTACCACGCCACCGACACCGCCTACGCGCTTGCCGCTCTGTTTATCAATGTATCCGTAGGCACCGTTGTTACCGATGATTTTTCCGCCGTCCATGACGAAAGAACCTTTGTTACATACGGCACCGCCGTTGGCGATATTCCCGACGACGTTACCATTCTTTAAGGTAAACAAGCTCATGCTACCGTTATTATAAATCGCACCGCCGTAAGAAGTCTTCAAGTCGGTGCCGGTATCGCCCCAACCGCCGGTGATGACACCGCCGACGATTTCTAAAGCGCCTTCGCTCGTCACGTCGGAATAGGTTTCGTAACAACCGTCCGTTCCGTCGGTAATCGTTCCGTCTACGGTGACTTTCTTCGTGTCGGTAAAGTAGCGTTTATTCGTGCCACAGTCATAAATGTTCAGCGTACCGCTGTTTTGAATGTAAAACTTGTTGAGGTTCAAAACCTTACCGTTCAAGCAAAGGTTGACCGTTTCACCGCTTGCGATGGTGATAGCTTCCGTTACGGTTATATCCTCATATAAATAATAGTCTCCGCTTTTAAGCTCGCCACCGACAAATTCATCGGTCAGAGGATTAAAGGTGATAGAACCGCACTTGTGCGTAATGGGTAACCATATAGCATACGCCGTAATGTTTGAACCGTTGTTTTCCGCTAAATAAGACGTAATTTTTAAGGTATCCTTATCACCGCTCGTAGTATCGGGCGAAGTGTTCCAACCCTTAAAGGTATACCCTTTTCTGGAAACGTTCGGGTTGGACGGCAAGGCTACATAGCCACCTTCCGGTGCGGGAGCCGACGGATCGGGAACGGTACCCGTACCTTTATTCAAATCATAATGAAAAGTATAGAGAGAGTTTACTCTAAAAAACTCCTTTAAATATCTGAAATCGTTGATGGGTAACGTCGATAACTTTTTGGTGAACGTAACCGTTTTGAATGCCGTATTTTTCCAAGTGCCTTCTACAAAGGCTTCTGTCGGGGTTGTTCCCACATAATAAACGAGAGCGAGCAACTGGCTATTTTGTACGTAAACTTGCATGAAATCATATTTCTTGCCGTTGCTGTAAAAATCGATGGCTATGTTTATGGCTACTTTGTACGTTATGTCGTCTTTCAAAACCCACGTTTCCCCTTCGATTTTTTCCCAAATAGCATAGAGTATCACACTTTTTTTATCGGGTACGGTAAACGTAGACAAACCGACGGTTGCGCTTTTGTCGGTG
The DNA here is from genome assembly GCA_002315475.1 of Christensenella sp. UBA1782. Taxonomy (GTDB): domain Bacteria; phylum Bacillota; class Clostridia; order Christensenellales; family DTU072; genus CAG-1782. The sequence goes on from DCGI01000012.1 coordinate 3,228, forward strand.
TTCCACCCGACAAAGATGTATCCGTTTCTTACTAAGTTTCCCGTGTTTCCGGGTACCGTGTAGGGTTGACCGATCATGGCCTTCGTAATAAGGGTGTCATCTTCTTCGGGGAACCACCCGTCATCTGTCGGACCGTTCGCCGAGAATGTAATAAAATGCTTCTTTTCATAGCCGCAAACTATACATATTTCGCCACCGGCAAAGTCATGAGCCTCAACATCTATTTGGCAAGCCCCACATATCTCGCAATCTTTCCAGTGTTCTTCGTCATCACCTTGTAGCCAAGGAAGATTATCGTGGTCGCACTCGTCTTCGTCTTCTCCTTCGTCATCCATATCTCCCCCACAGACATCGCAATAGCCGTCGTCAGTATCAAAGCAATCCTCACTCTCTCCGATAAAATCCCAACACACGTTGCACCACCACCAATGTGACCCGCCGTCTCCTTCCCAGTAGAACTCGTCACCTACCGGTGTTTGACAGTTCGGACATTCGGTATAACGATTAGTAAATTCGTTGCCGTCGCCGCCGCCACCGCCTTCGCTTTCCATAAGTTCTCCGCAGATATCACAAAATCTGTTGTCGTCGTCGTCTTTACAGTCCTCCTCATCTATGGCTTCGCAACAAACTTCGCACCACCACCAATGCGTCTCACCGTCGCCTTCAAAGTAGAAATCGTCACCTGCCGGTGTTTGACAGTTCGGACATTCGGTATAGCCGTCGCCACCGCCTGCATATTCTTGACCACAGATATCGCAATAACCGTCGGTGTCTCCGTCTACGCAGGTTTCATCGTTTATGGTGTAATCCGCACACATATCGCACCACCAATTATGCGTCAGACCTTCACCGTCGCCTTCGGCGCGGAAAAATTCGCCTGCCCCTTCTGAGCAGTTCGGGCATGACTTAGAACCGCCGCCACCGCCGCCTTCGCCGGTATATTCGCAACCACAGACATCGCATAAGCCGTTTTCGTCTTCGTCCGTATGTCCGCTTTCGTTAAACATTTCCGCGCATCCGGTAAAAGAACAAATCTGCCAATGCGTAGTATCACCATCGGTTCGCCAGTCATTTTCATCGTAGTTATAGTGATTCTCTTTCTCGGTGCAAAAAACACAGTTATCACATGCAAGCCAATGTTGTCCGCCACCGGAACAAGTCTGCAAAACACCTACTTTGCATTCAGGACATGGATCTTGACAGTCATAGGCGAATGCCGAAACGTCACTACCGTTGCGTGACAATGCGATCACACCCATGAAAGCAATCAACAAGACGCTTAACACGAGTATGAGTCTTACCGGAATGGATATTCCTTTTTTCATTTTCTTTCCTCCGTTCGGATGATTTTTTTACAGATATCGAAAAAAACTTTTCCCCAACATCTATAACAGTATTATTATATATTATTTTTCAAAAAAGCAAGTACCTATTACAAAAAAAACAGTACGGTCTGTTTTACAATTTATCCCTTTTTTATAAGGGTTTTCCTCTCCGCAAGCCCCTCTTTACAAAAAGAGACGTATCGTATATAATAATATCACAGTAAACAAAAAGGAGAGATGTATGCGAAACAAAATTTTTACGATAGCGACGGCGCATTTGGATACGGTATGGAACTGGCCTTTTGAAAAGACCTGTTCGACGTATATCAAAAAAACGCTTGTCGATAATTTTGCATTGATGGAAAAGTATCCCGATTACCGATTTAATTTTGAAGGTGCCTATCGTTACGAACTGATGGAGGAGTATTATCCCGAGCTGTTTGAACGGTTAAAAAAATACGTGGCGGAGGGGCGTTGGTATCCTTGCGGGAGCTCCTACGAAAACGGCGACGTCAACGTGCCGAGTGCCGAAGCGTTATTCCGAAACATTCTTCTCGGGAACGGGTATTTCGATAAACAATTCGGCATACGCAGTAAAGATATTTATTTGCCGGACTGTTTCGGCTTCGGTTGGGCTTTGCCCGCCATTATGCGCCATGCGGGGTTGAAAGGCTTTTGCACTCAAAAACTTTCTTGGGGTTGTTCTTACGGTATTCCGTTCGATTTGGGAAAATGGTACGGTTGTAACGGCGACTGGGTGTACGGTTCTTTGAACAGCGGCAACTATACGGGTACTTTCAAAGCCATTCGCGATTTTGAGTTCATTCGGAAAAAATTGGAGAAAAACAAAGAGTACCGCCTACACGCCACCGTATCGTATCATGGTACCGGTGACACCGGCGGAGCACCGAAAGAGGAATCCGTCATCACGCTGGAACGAGAAATGGCGGAAAACGCCACGAGCGATACCGAAGTGATTTCCGCACGCAGCGACGAAGTTTTCGATTACTTAGACACCCTCACCGACGTCGATTTACCCACGCACGATAAAGAACTGACTTTAATTTATCATGGCGTAGGTTCTTATACTTCCCGTTCGATAGGAAAACGGTGGAATAAGCGGAACGAGATTTTGGGGGACGTCTGCGAACGTGCCAATCTCCTCGCCGAAGTACTCGGCGTCAAAGAGTATCCGCGTGAAAAAATCACCACGCATTGGAAACGCTTTATTGCGCACCAATTCCACGACGATATAACGGGGACTTCTTTGCAGAAGGTTTACGAACGTTCTTGGAACGACTATATGGTATCGTTAAACGGCTTTTCCGACGAATACAATTCGGCTTCTTCCGCCATCGTTTCCTTAATGGATACGCGGGGAGAAGGGGTAGCCGTCGTCGTCAACAATCCTTTGGAGTTTTCCCGTACGGTTGCCGTTCGGGTGCGGATTCCCATAGAAGCACGCTACGTTACCGTTTCGGGCAAGGACGGCGTCGTTCCTTCGCAAATAGAAAACGGCGTCGTTCTTTTCTCGGCAAAGGTGGACGGTCTGAGCTACGAAACCTTTTCCGTACTGCCCGCCGACGAGCCCTACCCGTCAAACTTGACGATAACGAAGCAGAAATTGGAAAACGAAAAATACGTCGTTACGATGGATAAAAACGGCGATATTTGTTCTGTTTTCGATAAATTCATACAAAAAGAATTGTTGCAAAAGCCCATTCGTCACGATATTTTCCGCTACATAGGCGATAAAGAATATCCCGCATGGACGATTACCTATCCCGTATGCAATACCGTCAAACCCGAACATTCCTCTTTCGTTTCTTCCGAAATCGTGGAAAACGGTGCGGCAAGAATCACGTTAAAAGTGGTGCAAGCCTATCGAAAATCGAAATTCACCTCTTGGATTTCTTTGACGGCGGGAGGCGAATTGGTAGAAGTGCGTTGTGAAGTGGATTGGAGAAGTTATCGCAGACTCTTAAAACACGATTTTTGTTTTACGGCAAGCAATCAAGAAGCCACTTACGACTTGGGTATCGGTACCGTACGCCGAGGGAACAATACCAAAAAGATGTACGAGTTCGTAGGGCAAAACTGGGCGGATTTGACCGACAAAGACCATGCTTACGGTGTTTCCGTCCTCAGCGAATGTAAATACGGCTGGGACAAGCCGGACGATAACACGTTACGTTTGACCGCCATACACACCCCTTTCTATAACTTCCGTACCTTCGATTCGGTACAAAGCAAAATGGATATCGGCTTGAATCGTTACGGTTTCGCTCTCTACTCCCATACGGGTGCGGCGGGCAAAGAAACCCAGCAACAAGGCAGAGCGTTCGTAACGCCCGCACCTTCTTTCCTGCCCGACGCACACGAAGGTATTTTGGGAAAATCCTATTCGTTTGGAAAACTCTCCGATGACGGCGTTTCTTTGATTGCGTTGAAAAAAGCCGAAAACACCGAAGAAATCATAGCTCGGTTTTACGAAAACGAAAAGAAAAACCACGATGCCGTTTGTTTTACGCTCGGCAAAGGTATTCTGTCGGCACGGGAAATGCTGGCTTCCGAAGAAGAAATCGGTAAAGCAACGGTAGAAAACGAATCGTTACTTTTCAGCATGAAACCGTACGAAGTCAAAACTTTCGCCCTGACCGTAGCCAAAGAAAAGTCCAAAGAAATACGGCAAAAAACGCTACCCGTAGAAGGTTCCGATTCCTGCGTTACGTCCAACGCCGCTTGCGGCACCGTAACGTTACCGAACGCCGCTTTCTCCCTTCCGCAAGAATTATGGAAGGACAAAATCACCTGCGGCGGCATAAAGTTTGATTTGGACGGTGTAGCCGTAGCCAAAGGACAGACGATTACCCTTCCCGAAGGAGCGACAAAAGTCTATATTTTAGCGTGCGGTTTACGCGGAGAAAAGGACTATTCTTTCGGCGTCGGTGAAAAAATACAAACGAAAAACATCCTCGCAAACAACGATAAAATCGGGATTTGGGACTTAATCGGCATGAAGAAAACCGCCCGCATACGGAACGATATCGTCGCATGGGAAATCACGCACACCCATAACAAAAAAGGCGATATGTACGGAAAACAGTTCTTTGTGTTCCGTTATGAATTTGACGTAAACGGGCAAAAAACGTTCCGTTTGCCCGATGATAAAAACCTCTTTATTTTCGGCGCAACGGCTGTTTTCGATAAGAGCATTTGTACCCCGACAGACTACCTTTACGACCAAGTTACTCCGAGAAAATTCAATTATACCGATTGTCTTATTCAACGTATCAGCGAATACATGCGCATAAAATATCATAGCAAATACGAAGGATAAACCCAAAGATTCCGACGGACGGCAAGAAAGATTTTTACTTGATAAAAGTTTTTCTTGCCGTTTTTCTTGCCGACGAGCAGCATCCTTTTCTATAAGTTTTTATACAATTCCGCATAAGCACCGTTCTGACGCAACAGCGTTTCGTGCGTGCCTTGTTCGACGATTCGACCGCCGTCCATCACCAAAATGAGGTCGGCGTTTTTGACGGTGGAAAGTCTATGTGCCACCACGAAAGAAGTCTTGCCTTCCATCAGTTTATCGAACGCCTTATGTACCGCCTTTTCGGTAACGACGTCCACCGACGAAGTCGCTTCGTCCAAAAGGAGAACCTGCGGTTTGCGAAGCATGATTCTGGCAATACACAGAAGTTGCCTTTGTCCTTCCGACAAGCCGATACCGTCGGTCAAAACGGTATCGTACCCTTGCGGAAGATTTTTAATAAAGGTATCGCACAGACACTCTTTGCAAACGCGTTCGATTTCTTCGTCGGGTACGTCCGAGCCGAATGCGATATTCTCCCGAACCGTTCCCTTTTTGAGCCAAGTTTCTTGCAAAAGCAATCCGCACGCAGCTCGAACGGAATTCTTGTCGCACGCCGAAAGTCCTTTTCCGTCCACGACGATTTCTCCGACGTCGGGTTCGTAAAAACGTATCAATAAATTCATAAAAGTCGTCTTTCCGCATCCCGTAGTGCCGACTAAAGCAACCTTTTGTCCCTTTTTTACGGTAAAAGACAGGTCGTGTAAGATTTCTTTGTCCGGCGTATAGGAAAAGGAAACGTTCTCCACCGAATACGAAGGATTCTCTTTGGGAAACGCCTCTCCTTGCATATCTTCGTCGGGTAAAGCCTGCACACGTTCCATCCTTTCCAAACACACGACGGCGTTCTGGGCTTCGGCGAAAACGCCGGCAAGCTCGTTAAACGGCTTGGCGTAACTGTTGGTATAGCTGAGTAAAACGGAAAGGGAACCGACGGTCAAAGTAAATCCGCCGAGTTTTCCGAAGCAGGCAAACGCACCCAAAAGTAGGACGACGGCGTAGACCGAAGAAGTGACGAACCGCGTCGTGGGGTTGGTCAGCGAGGAAGCAAACATCGCTTGAAACGTACTTTTTTCCGAACGTTCGTTCGCCTGTAAAAACAACGTCTTGCGTCGGTCTTCTCCGCCGCAAACGGTTATCGACTTCTGTGCCGAAAAGGTTTCTTCGGCAAGGACGGTCTGTTCCCTTCTGTCGTCCGCTTGGGCGGCAAAATATTTTTTTGTCTTTTTCGTAATCCGTTTTGCCGAAAAAACGGATAGAGGCGTTAAACACAGAACGGCGGCGGCTACGACGGGATTCAGTAGGAACATATAGACGAGCGTCCCCGCAATGGTCACTATCCCCGAAGTCAACTGAGAAAGAATCAAAGTCAGTCCGTCGTAGACGCCTTCGGCGTCGGTGGTAACCAACATCGTCACGTCCCCCGTGGAAAGGGAATGTACGTCTTTTGCCGAACAGGTCAATATTTTTTCTATGCAACGTTTTCGCAGTCCGTATAACAGCGCGGACGCCAGCTTTTTCGAGGATGCGTCCGCCCCCCACCGTACGAAAAGGGAGGCTATGGCGACTCCCGTTGCCGTCAACAGAATGCGGGAAAGTGCCGCCGTATCCATACTTTCGGGGGTGGCAAACAAATCAATGGCTTGTCCGAAAAGGACGGGAAGGGACAAATGCAATACCGCACTCCCCACCGAAAGAAGGCACGAAAGTACCGCCATGCCGCCATGTCCTTTTAGCAGAGGAAACAGTTTTCGGAACAACACGCGAATTTTAGTTTTCTTCATATTGCGCCTCGTAAATCTCTTGATAGGTTTTGCAGGTTTTTAACAAATTTTCGTGCGTATCGAAACCTTGCGTTTTTCCGTCTTTCAACACCAAAATCAAATCGGCTTTTCGTACGGCGGCAACCCGTTGCGAACAAAAAAGAAGGGTTTGACCGTTCTTGCAAAAAACCGTTTCGTAGAGGTTTTCCGCCGTCTTTGCGTCCAACGCCGAAGAACTGTCGTCCAAAAGCAGAACGGGTTTTTCTCCGACGAAGGCACGAGCTAAAGCAATCCGTTGCCTTTGTCCGCCGCTGAGGTTGCCGCCCCCCTGCGTTACGAACGCTCCGATACCGCCTTTTGCCCGCACGACGTCGCTTGCCTGAGCCTTTTCGACGGGCACGCCCCAATCGGCCGTTTGCCCGAACAAAACGTTTTCTTCCATACTGCCCGAAAACAGCTCGGCTTTTTGAACGGCATAGCCGATGCAGGAACGTATACTGTCCGTCGCAACGTCGGTTATGTCCTCACCGAACAACTCTATTTTTCCGCTCGTAGGCTCATACACTCTCGACGCCAAATCCAGCAGCGTGCTTTTTCCACTGCCGAATCCGCCGATTATGCCGATTTTTTGTCCCTTTTTCACTTCGAAACTCACGTGTTCGACGGCATCACCGCTCGCATCTCGATACCGAAACGAAACGTCTCGGAAGGAAAAAACCGTTTCCGCATCCGTATGCAAAACACCGTTCCGCTCTTTTCGAACGGGGAGCGTCCACGCTTTTTGTATTCTTTTTCCGCTCGCCACCGCCCGAGAAACGGTGATAATTAAGGAAGCAAACTTGATAAGTTCGGTCAAAATCAAAGCGGAATAATTATACAGGGCCACCGTTTGTCCCTGCGTGAGGTCGCCCGTACGGACACGCACCCCGCCTTGCCACAGCAAAAGCACGACGGCAAGGTTGATGACGGTGAACGAGAACGGATCGAGTACGGCGGAAAACAACGCCGAACGGGTTTGTGCTTTTGCGTAGCGGCGGTTATCGACGTCAAACGTTGCCGCGGCATCGTTGGACGCCGATAAGGCACGAAAAACCTTCGCACCGCTGCGTGTCTGCCTTGCCCCCTCCGTAACGGCTTTTAAGCCGGATTGTGTTTTTCGAAAGAGGCGTATGCCGAAATATAGCACGAAAAAGGCAAACGCCGTCAAAACCGGCACGATAACGGCAAAAATGCACGCCGATTTCGTATCAATCAAAAAAGAGGCGACGATGGCTCCTCCTACCACGAACGGCGAACGCAACAAGAGCCTTAAAAATAAATTCAAACCCGTCTGAACGTTATGAACGTCGGCAGTCAAAAGCGTCATCCATTCTCCCTCGCCGTAGGAAAGAAAATCGTCGTATTCGAGCGATTCGATATGACAAAACAGTTTCTTTTTGATTCGGGCGGAAAAAACCGACGCTGCTTTCGCCGAAAAATACTGCGCCGTACACGCAAAACCCAATCCCAGTACGCCGAAAAGAAGCAACAAGCCGAATCTCTGCAAAACGAATTCGACGTTTGCCGACGGTATGCCTTCGTCAATCACCGAAGCCACCACAAACGGCACCGATAATTCCAGCGCCACTTCGCCCAATTTCAAAAACGGTGCCAAAATCGCTTTTACTTTATACCCCTTTAACAACGGGAAAAAATCTTTCATATTTTCATAGTACACTATTTTGTTCAAAATGGCAAGTTTTCCCGTTTTTTTTCGTAAAATATTCCTCTCGTCCTTTTTGACTCGGTCGGGTGGGCGGGCGG
>DCGI01000051.1 GCA_002315475.1 Christensenella sp. UBA1782
AAGAGCTATCGGAAAAGTATGCCGTCGATATTACGGCATCGGGGGGTGTTTCGTCGTTATCCGACGTTCGTGCCTTGCGGGAAATGAACCTATACGGCGCCATCATCGGGAAGGCGTATTATACGGGGGCGATTTCCCTTGCCGAAGCCATTGAGGTGGCTCGATGATTACGAAAAGAATTATTCCTTGTTTGGACGTGAAAAACGGTCGTGTGGTGAAAGGAAAAAACTTCTTGGGTTTACAGGACGTTTCCTCTCCCGTCGAATTGGCTCGCTACTATTCGGAAAACGGGGCGGACGAATTGGTTTTTTACGATATAACCGCTTCTTATGAAGAAAGAAAACTGTTTACCGACATTTTGCGAGAGGTGGCGAGTAAAATTTTTATTCCGCTTACCGTCGGGGGCGGCATTAACACCGTCGACGACTTCGACCGCGTATTGAAGTGCGGTGCCGATAAAGTCAGTGTCAATTCGGGGGCTATTCGTCATCCCGATTTGATTCGAGAGGCTGCCGAGCGTTACGGCAATCAGTGCGTGGTGCTGTCGGTGGACGTCAAGCGGGTGGACGGACGGTTTCGCGTCTTTTGTAAAGGAGGACGGGAAGATACCGGTATGGATGCCCTTGCTTGGATAAAGCAAGGCGTGGAGAAGGGTGCCGGCGAAGTGGTTTTGAATTCCATTGATACCGACGGCGTCAAACAAGGGTTCGATATCGAAATGCTCCGTGCGGTCTGCGACATGGTGTCCGTACCCGTTATCGCTTCCGGAGGAGCGGGAAAAGCGGAAGATTTCGTGACGCTGTTCCGAGAAGTCCCTACCGTCAGTGCCGGACTTGCCGCTTCGATTTTCCACTTCGGCGAAGTGCAAATATCCGACTTGAAACAATTATTACGAGAAAAACAAATACTTGTGAGGTAAATATGATAGAAATAGAAAAATTAAAATTCGACGAAAAAGGTTTAATTCCCGCCGTCGTGGTGGATGCCGTTTCCAAAAAAGTTTTGACGGTGGCGTACATGAATCAAGAAAGCCTAAAAATAACGATGGAAAAAGGGTTGACCTGCTTTTGGAGCCGTTCTCGGCAAGAATTGTGGTTGAAAGGGGAAACCAGCGGGAACGTGCAACACGTCGTCAGCATTACCGCCGATTGTGACTACGACGCCTTGACCGTCGTCGTGGAAAAGGAAGGCCCCGCCTGTCATACGGGGGCGGACTCCTGTTTTCAGAATCTTGTTTGGCAGAATCCCGATTTGCACGAATTTCGCCTCAACGACCTCTACGACCTCTTAGTCGGTCGGAAAAAGGACAGACCGGAAGGTTCTTATACCACCTATCTTTTTGAGAAAGGTATCGATAAAATTCTGAAAAAAGTGGGGGAAGAAAGTACCGAAGTGATTATTGCGGGCAAGGCGGACGACAAAAAAGAAACCGTCTACGAACTTGCCGACCTCACCTATCACGCCCTCGTCTTAATGGTGCAAATGGGCATCGGTCTGGAAGACGTCCAAAAAGAACTCGCCTCCCGTCATATCATCGACCACAAGGTTAAGCAGGAAAAAATGACGCAGTAGTCTTCCCTCTCACACCCAAAGGCATTCTTTTTCCAAAGAGCAAGGTCACGCTTTGCTCTTTTTCTTTTTTGGAAAAAGCATGGAAAAGTGAAGGTATGATCTTGCTTTTTCCATGAAAATACCTTATAATGAAAAAAATAAATATTCCTTTTTTGAGAAAGATAACGTTTTTTAATACGTCATGGATTCGACCGAAAGGCACGGTATCGTTAAGAGAGAACAAAAAATAGCACACTGCGATTGTATTAGGATGGATTGCTTTCACGAAACCGTATAAAAAGGAAAAAGCAGGAGAGCATGATTGATCTGAAAAAAATAGCGGAGCAGTATCCCGATTGTTTGAAAAACCGATTGGTGTTTAACGGCATCTTGGAAGATCAAAACCCAAACGCGGAGGTAGCCGAAATCAAAATTCTTACCGACAGCGTAGGGTTTTCGGTGTGTGCGGAAATTCAAAATGCGAAGACGATGGATACTCTTTTGGTCCATCGTCTTTGTCAAAGATTGGAGGAACTGGGATATACTCATACGTTATCGGTTTGGTGTATAAAAAAATGGATGGATACTTTCTGTTCGGATACGCGGCTTCTTGACGACGAATGGACAAAAACCGAATCTGCCCCCTTGCAGGAAAAAGGTACCGAACGGACAAAGGAATCGAGCAAATCCGAGTGTTTTGCTCAGGCTTGGGCAGACGAGAATGTTCCGGAAGAAACGGATCTTTCCGCTTTTTCGATAGAAGACGGGGTTCTTTTGAAGTATTTAGGGACGTTTTCGTCCATCGTGGTACCGAAAACCATACGAAAGATAGGAGAAAGAGCCTTCGAAGGCTCCGGCATTTCGGAAATTTATTTGCCGAACGGTTTGGCGGAAATCGGAGACAGTGCGTTTTTTTGGTGTAGTCGATTGGCAAAAGTGTCTTTGCCGAGTAGCCTTTGCAGCATCGGCGAGCAGGCTTTTCAATGGTGCGGTACGAACATTCCCGCAAAAGCAGTCGGCGATAAATCCTCTTCAACCAAAAAGAAGGGCGTGCTGGAAATAGAATATCGCGGCACGAAAGAATCGTGGAAGCGTGTGGTAAAAATGACCGATTGGAAAAAATCGGCAACCGCCAAAGAAATCCGTTGCATAGACGGAGTCGGCGAGTAAGAAAAAAGTAAGTCGCATCGGTTTGGGTGCGGCTTATTTTTTCAAGAAGAAAAATACCGGAAAAGCATATTCCTTGTTTTGTTCAGAAGGAATAAGACTGATTTTGCTTGTAAATACAAAAGATTCCTTACTTTGATAACGAAAAAAAAGGTCGAGAAAAAGGCAATCGCCCGAATAAAAATGCTCATAGAATAAAGCATTCTATGTGTTTAATTATATATAAATAGTACTATTAAGTCAACATTAAATGGAATATTTTTCCATTTTGAAGTAAAAATTCCCCGACAACCCGTTAAAACGCTCATAGAATGCTTTATTCTATGAATAAAAATAAGGGAGTAAAAAATGAAAAGAAAGATTACCTTTTTGTTGGCTGTTATGATGTTGCTGACCATCTTGACGAGTTGTGGTAAAGACAACAATACTAATACGGAACAACATGTTCATGCGTATGGTGATTGGAATATCGTTACAGAAGCTACATGTACAGAGAAGGGACTTGAAGAAAGGGTATGTTCTTGCGGTGAAAAGGAAATGAGAAATTTCCAAGCTAAAGGACACGATTATACCAAACTTGATACAGGGAATACGCACATAAAAACCAACGCCACTTGTTTGAAGCAAGCTGAATACTATTATTCTTGTTCAAAATGCGGTGTAAACGGATCGAAAACATTTAGTTTTGGTTCCATTGCCTCGCATAAATGGGATAATGGAACGGAATCGTCGGGGATTATCGAATACCATTGTCAAAACTGTACGGAAATAAAAACAGTTTTTAATAAAAAAACGGAAGTTCAGGCGACCGTCAGTAAAACGGATTTGCAGTCGGCAGGCGGTATCGAATTAAAGAACGCCACCATCATTTTTGACGACGATACGCTCAACGGATTAGACGACAACGTAGAAATTTCCGCCGATATCGTATCTGGCGAAGAATTGAACGAAGTTAAAAGCAATTTAACTCCCGAACAACAAGCCGTCATCGGTTCGGCACAAATCTTTGATTTTTCCATCGGTGATGAACCTATTACGTTTGACGGAAAAGTTACCGTTACCATTCCTTATACTTTAGGCAAAAACGAAAACCCCGAAGACGTCGTTGTATGGTATTTGAACGGTTCGGACGTGGAAGTGATCTCGGCTACTTATGCGAGCGGATTTGTTTCTTTTGAAACAAACCACTTTTCCTTGTATGTTCCCGTCGTGATGTCTGCCGAAGACCGTTGTGCAAGCGGTTTGCATGACTTTGCGGAAATTCCCAAAAAGGAATCTACTTGTACTACGCAAGGAACGGTATCCAAAAAATGTATCCATTGCGGGAAAGAAGAAACGGAACAACTCAGTCTTTTGCCCCATCAATATAATAAGGAAGTCGCAAGAAAAAAATATTTGAAATCCGCTGCTACTTGTACCCAAAAAGCCATATATTACAAATCTTGCAAATGCGGAGCAAAAGGAACGGAAACTTTTGAGATCGGAGAGGCATTAGGACACACCTATGCCGACGAATATACTTGCCACGATAGACAATGCCAGAATTGTGAACACGTAGAAGCGACTACGACCGAACATACCTTTGAAAGTGAATGGACTTGTGCCGATAAAGCGTGTACCGTTTGCGGAACGATACAAGAAGCCACCACCGAACACGTTTTTGACCAAGAAGAAATGACGGAAGAATACTTGGCAAGCGAGGCAAATTGCACCGAAAAAGCAAAATACTATTATAGTTGCAAATGCGGAG
>DCGI01000053.1:0-1039 GCA_002315475.1 Christensenella sp. UBA1782
CGCCCCCCCGCCCGAAGGGGATATAACCTCGCCGATTGCTCGGTTATCGGAACGTTCCTTAAAGCGGGTTGTTTCGGAAAACGGAGTGCCTTCGGAAACGAAATACAAAACGCTCCTTACCACCGAACAATACGCACTATTGGAAGTTATGCCGTTGACGGGAAGAACGCACCAGATTCGGGTACACCTTGCTTCGATAGGTTCTCCGCTCGTCGGGGACTTTATGTACGGAACGGAAGATAAAAACTTGATTACACGACCGGCGTTACATTCGTATTTTCTGTCGTTTTTACATCCCGTCCGAGGCGAACGGCTGACGTTTACTTTACCCCTTCCGGAGGATATGGCAAGACTCTTGGAATGAACGCTTTTTCAGAAATCGAAAAGACGGACAGAGGAAAGGCGGACTTTCCTCTTTTTTTATCGGGGGAAAAAGCTTAATTATTCTTTTAGGGTATAAAAACAGGGGTGTTTTTGGCGGAATAGGTATCGAAAACGAAAAAACATCTTGCGCGTGCGGTTATTCTATGATATAATTATTTCGTGAAAGAAAAAAAGAACTATTTTAATTATATATTTATAATTATAGTAGCCGTCCTTTGTTGGTCGGTCGGTTGTGTTTTCTGTGACGGGAGAGCCGAAGCTCTTTCCTACGCCGATTCCGTTCTTTGCGTTTATTCCCAAAGCGATTTTGAAAGTCTGTCCGTTTATCAAAGTCAGAATTTTTCGGGCAAGAAAATTTCTTTGTATTGTGATTTGGACGTGTCGTCCACGTCGGTCTGTTTTAAGAATTTTGCCGGAACCTTCGACGGGAACGGGCATACCCTTTTCGGTGCGAAAAAAAATCTTTTCGGAAAAATAGAAAGTGCCGGTACGGTCGAGAATGTGATTTTTGACGAATGTGCCTTGACGACGTCGAGTTATTTATCGGATAATCAGTACGGTACGGTCAAGAACGTTTCGTTTTTCGGCGGGGTTACGGCGAATACGGTTTACGGTGTTACCCAAAACAATTACGGTTCTCTGACCGACGTGAACG
>DCGI01000053.1:1079-32852 GCA_002315475.1 Christensenella sp. UBA1782
GGAAGCGAAGTCAACGGGATTACCCCTTTACAAAGCGGCGGCAGTATGTTGCGGTGCGGGTTTTACGGGACGATTACCGGTTCTTCCTCCCTTTCGCTGTACGCCTTTTCGCATAACCTAAGCGGAACGGTGACTTCCTGTGTGTTTGCTTCGTCCGTTTCGGCTACCGCCTGTACTTTCTATCCCTTCCAAGACGAAACCTCTTCGAGCGTCGTTTTACTGACGACACGTTCTTCTTTACAGATTTCTCAGTTGCCGTTACAGACCTATCGGGATTCTTACTGTGCGGTCTTTGAAAAGACGGCGAGCAGTACCGACGCCCGACCGGACTTTACCTATTCCGGCAAAGCGTACGACGGAAGCGGAACGGCAACCGACCTGACCGACCTCGCTTTGATAGCTTCTTCTCTGTCGGCGGCGTATGAAAAACCGAACGGCGTCCTGCCCTATTTGAAAACGCTTTGGGAAAAGGATACCGCTCCGCTCTTGAAAAATCGAGGAGATTTGCTCCGACTCAAAACGCTGCTTTGTTATGACGAAACCCAAGACGCGGTAACTTTGATACTCTCCGATAAAATTTTCATGAACGGCTCCGATGCCGTTCCTTCTCTTTTTTCGACGTTGTTTGCAGAGGACGTCGACGACGAGAATTTCCTACCGGTTCGCATTGCGATTACGGGGAAAGAGTCGGTTTTGGAATTAAACGGTTCCGACTTGTTTGCCAAAGGATTCGACGCCGCGATGCCCGACGTTTTACTGAACGACGTCGGTTTACATTACGACTACGACGTTTCGGTGACGGCTTCGGATATTTCCGCCGATACCGTCTTTGCGGGAACGGGTGCGAAAAACGATCCTTACTTTTTGACCTGTGCCGAAGAATTGGTGGGTTTTATGGGGGACGGTGAGAAGAACGCTACGGGGAAATACGCCGTTCTCGGAAAAAATATTTTTGTCAATTCCTACGGAAAAAGCGGTAGGAAACTGCATCTCGGGACGTTATACGCTTCGTTGAACGGGTGCGGATACGGGTTGATAGGATTGAGCGACGAATGTCTTTTTGTCGAAGTCAAAGGGGCGGTGTTCGATTTGTCGGTCTACGTTTACGGCGAAAAAGAAACGGATTGCGTTTTTGCCGAAACGCTGAGCGGGAGGGCGGAAAACATAGCTTTATACGGTACGCAGGACGCCGTTTGCGGGTTTTTCCAAACCGTCAACGGAACCGCCGAACGCTGTTTGAACGCCCTTTCGTGCGAGTATGCTTTTTGCGAAACGTTCGGAAAGGACGGTACGTTAAAGAACTGTCTGGCTACGGCGGGAACGGCTTTTGCGGGAACGGACGACGGAAAGGGGTGCGCTTATTGTATCGCCACCACGTCGGAAGGATACACCCTTTTGAACGGAAAAGCGGTAAAAACGCAAGACGCCGACGATATCGTTTTACGGGAAAACGGGTACGATACCGATACCGTCTTCGGGTACGAAATCGGCTTGCCGGATACCTTCCCGTCTTTCCGAAAAGAGGGCGTCGAGTATAAACGGAAGAACGAAGAAAGCTTTGTGATAGAAGACGGAACGTACGGCGATGCGGAGTTTGCCATCGCCGACGTCAGCGACGTCTTTGAAAACTATCACGGTCTTACTTGGAAGTATAACGGCGTCGCCGCAACCGTTTCGGACGGCGTTTTGGAGGCGGGAAGTTACGAAGGAACCCTTCTTTTGTCGGGAACGACGGAATTGCTCCCCGAAAAAAGAGTTTTTTCCTTTACCGTCAAGCAGGCGACCTGTCCGGTAAAAATCGGTTCCACGACCGTATCGACCGAAGTTTCTTTCACCTATACGGGTGCGGAAATTCCTGCCACCGCCGAAGAAAAAGACACCGTCATGACCACACTGCAAAATACGTACGGCTATACGATTTCTTTTGAATACACCGCTTTGGGGACGAGCTTGAGCCGTTCCGAAATCGTGGGCGCGGGAACGTATAACGTAAAATACGCGGCGGAAAGCAAAAACTACGTCAAGCAAACGTGGGACAGAAAGGTTACCGTCACCAAAGCCGTTCTTTCCGTTGTCGTTTCCGACGGTACCGTACGCTATAACGAAGAAACCGATTATTCCGACTTTACGGTGACCGCCACGTTCTTGGGACGGGACGTAGGCAAGACGCTCGACGATTTTCTGCCGAAAAAGGCTACGACGTATCTTACTTCTTCCTATACGGCGGGCGAGAAAACGGGAAAAACCTTTGCCGTTTCCTTCGTTTATGCCGGTATTACGTTGAACGATTATCAATGGGACGACGGTTCGATACAGAAAGGAAAGCTTACCGTCGTGAAAGCCTTGTTACCGCAAGGCGACATTTCTTTCTACGGTGCAACCGCAAAAAAGAACGGTTCTTCTCTCGTAACCTATACGGGCGAAGAACAGACTTGGCAGGTCGAAGGGGTACCGAACGGTTTTTCGGTGTCTTACGATAAAAACGCATATACGGATGCGGGAAACTATACCGTCTCCGCAACGATTTCCGATAAGAACGGAAACTATCAGGATTTGGTTTTAACCGTTGACGTGACCGTAGCGAAAGCCGAATTGACGGTGGCGGCAAAAGACCTTTCGAAAGAATACGGCTATGCCGTAGCGTTTGCCGATTTTTCCGGAGAAGGGGAAGGTTTGCTCGGAGAAGATACCCTTGCTTCGCTCGGCGTGCTCTTTTTACCGTATAACGGTTCTACGCCGATAGCCGAAGGCAGCGTTCTTTCCATCGGAACGTATCGAATTGCGGCATCGACGGCGTCGGAAGCGAAAAACTATCAAATAACGTTCGAGGACGGCGAGTTTACCGTTACCAAAATTTCTCTGACCGCCTTGTATAAAAACAATCAAGGCTTAAACGAAAACTTCGACGATAAGACGGTAACCTATTCGGGGGAGGCTTTTTCGAGAACCCTTTCGTTCTTTGAAAAAGACGGGTACACCGTTTCGTATACCTATGCGGGACTGAAAAAGACTTCGGTGACCGATGCGGGAACCTATCTCGTCCGAGCGACGGTTACGCCGAAAGAACCGTCCGACTATGCCGAAACGGTTTATACCTGTACGTTGACGATTTTGAAAAAGAAAACGAAAATTGCCTTTACGCAAAAGACGTTTCTCTATACCTACGTACCCGGCGGTACGGTGAATTATGCACAAGAAAGCTATTGTCCGTACCAAAAAGAGGACATTCCCGACGGTTATTCCATAGACTATTCCTGCGACTACGAAAATGCCGTTCGGGCGGGAACCTATCAAATGCGCGTGGCGTTTGCCGGCGATAAAAATTTGGAAGGGGCACAGGATACCGCTACTCTGACGGTAACTCCGTTTACCGCAGAAGTTTCCCTGACGCGGTCCTATACGTATCAGGCTTCCAAACGGGAACCGGTTGTGACGGTCGTAGGCAGTACCGAAGTCAAAGCCGAATTGCCTTCGTCCGTGTTTGCCTTTTCCTATATCGAAAGCGTTTACGGAACGGTTTTGCAAGAAGCGGTGAGCGTGGGGATATATACCGTATACGTTGCTTGCAAGAACGCCGATTACGTTCTGCGGGAGAACGAATTTGAGATGGAAATCGAACCGCTTATGGTGGATATTACCATCGGGAATTTGACGTTTACCTACGGGACGAGCGGAGAAATAGTCGATAACGGCGTGCATTATGAAATTCAAGAGGATTATATCACCCGTTACGATTATTACGTGGCGGAGACCGACGCAACGGTGGAAGAAATCACGTTCCGCTTGTCACCCAACGCTTCGGGACGGTATTTCCCTGCCAACGTGTATGAGTTGAAGACCGAATATATCGTGCAGAAAGGGAATTATCGGTTCCGTTTCGCTACGGGTTCGACCAACCGCGTCACCGTCAAGCAGAGAGTGCTGACGAACGTTTGGATGCTGGACGGGAACATTTATCCGTATGCCAATTTGACGTTGGTTTATTCGGGAACCAAACAGAACGGGCGGTTCACTTCTCAAACGGATAACTATGCCGCAGGACAGAATGCGGGGACGGTCGGGATTTCGGTGACGATACAGTCGGGCGGTACTTACAAAGATTTGTACGGCGTCGGCGTGTACAAGCTGACCGTTTCTTCGAAAGACAAGAATAACTATTCCGTCGAGAAAGAAACCGAATCGCTGACGGTATATATCCAAAAAGCCGATTTGCATTTTTGGATTGAAGACGTCTCGGTGCAACAGTACGAAACCTTCGGGGGTATGCAGTATCGGACGGAAGGATTGGTCGGAGCCGATGAAGAAAAAGACGTAAAAACGTTGGAAGGGGCGAAAATTCGTCAAATCTGCGGTTATACGGTGGGTTCAAAAGCGGGTTCTACCTACGAAATCGACATGAGTGCAACGTTCGATAACTATAACGCCGTAGTGGAAAAGAAAGGAACGCTGAGCGTTTTGAAAAGCGCCTACGGAGAATACGTTTTGAGGGATACGGCATATACCTACGACGGTACGCCCAAAAGCATTACTTTGACTTCGGTCGATTACGGCGTAACGGTATCGTACAGCGGAAACAACAAGGTGGATACCGGTGTTTATACCGTCGTGGCTACCGTCACCTACCCTACCGGTCGAGTGACTACGACGACGGCAAAACTGACTATTTTGCAAGCGGTGCCTTCGGTCAGCGTAGAACCGTATTTTACGGTTTACCGCAGAGATACCCTTTTGACGGAAGACGTCATACAAGGAAGGGCTTTGGCGGGAGAACGGGAAATAGAAGGTTCGTTTTCCTTCCGCAAGCAGGAGAACAAACTGTCGGAAAACGAAAATACCTATGCCGTCGTGTTTACGCCGAAAGACACGCATAACTTTGCTTCGGTGGTGACCGATTTGACGATAACCGCCTATCAAGTGAGCGGATACCTTTTGCAATACGGCGGTTCGTATACTTGGTCGTCGGGCAATCTCGTCATCGACGGGAACGTTACGGTACGACTGGATACCGAAGCGGTTTCGGGCATTGCGGACAAGCTTTCTTTCCGAAAGAACGGGCAGGAAGTGCGGATTGCGGTGTTGGATACCGAAGAAACGGTGGAGCTATCCGTTTGGTTTGAGGGAGAACAGGTGTACGCCACGACTTTTGCGGTGCTGTATTATACCGAAGAAGAACCCGAAAAAACGGTGATTGACGAAAGCTTTTTCGCCTTAATCGATATTCAAATCGACAGCAAAAAAGAAATTTTGTACGTCGGCGACGGGGGCGGCAGAATCGCCTTATCGGAAAAAGCGACCGAAGAATACAGTCTGTACGTCAACGGTAATCTTGTAGGAAAGTCCGGTTACGTCGTATTGAAAAGCGACGACTACGTATCGGTTATCTTGCAACATAGCCGCTACGGGACGGTGTATAGCCACGTGTTTACGGTCAAGGATGTTTCGGAACGGGAGACGATAGAGCCGACGCCCGAAAAAGAAGGACTTGCCACCTATTGGTACGGCATCTTCGGCGGTGTGGGCGGCGTCCTTGTCGTGGGCATCGTATTACTGATAGTCTTTAAGAAAAAACATTGAGAAAAAGGAGATAAATCATGAAAAAGAAACTCTTCATTCCTTTCCTTGTGATGCTGGTGGTGGCGGTAGCGATATTCTGCACCTCCTGCGACATTGAAGGACTACTGAACAACATGGGAAGTCAAACGGAAGATACGGGCGAAGCACCCGTTATTACCGGTTTGCGTACCATCAAGGCAAAAGACGGCTATCTGACATCGAAAGAGTACCTGTACAACACAAACGGCGGACAGGCGACCAATCCGATGGCGCTCGGCTTTAACGAAAAGTATTACTTGATTATCGAGTATTCCAATCCGAGCGGGTACAGTATCAGCTACGTCAAAGTCAACAGTAAAAAGTACGTGGCTACCGAGTTTGCCTCCCCGTCCGATAAAACGGCTACCTATATCGAGTTTGCCACGAAGGAGGACGCCAAAAAGGAAGTCATCGAGTATTTGGTCAACGGCGTGTACTACGTAAACGGCAGTTCCACCACCAAAATGAGTTGGGGCAAAGACGTATCTAAGAGTATCGAGGTTTCCGTTCGTCCTTCGTTCAAACTGACACTGAATTATATGAATATCGATAACCGCAAGGGCGTTTCGGTGACCACAAGCAAAACCGAAGTCAAAAATAACGTTTATTATCAGTCCGAAGTCAAAAACGTATCCGTACTTTCCGCCGACTATGAAGGTCAGTCCGCCGTACCGACCAAGACGGGCGGTTGGGTATTTACCGGTTGGTATACCCACCCGACCGAAGAAGATACCGATAAAAGTATCCTCGTCGGCTCGGACAGCACCTACGACTTTTGGTGCGATATGACTTTGTATGCACACTATCGGAGAATGTATAACGTCGAAAAGGTGAGTTTGTCCGAACCGATAGAACATACCTATCTGTCGGGCGGTACCGAAGCAACGATTACGTTCGAGGAGGGCGTCAAGTTGACGGGAAAGAGCTTCAGTAACGAGCTGTATACCCACAATATCACGTTGGAAATCCCCGATACCGTTACTATTGACAGCTACACCGTAAACCAGACTACCCGTTCGGACGGTATGCCCGCCTATAACGTATCCGTCAGTTCGGTGGAGTATCCCGTCGTCAAAGTGGATTCCGAAGCCTTCCGAGCCTTCAATACCATTACGAGCGTAACGATGGGACGGTACGTCGAAGAAATCGCTCGCAGTGCCTTCCGAAAATGCGATGCCATCGTGGATTTCTCCTTTAACGCCGGCAGTCGCTTGAAGTATATCGGCGATTTCGCCTTTGAAAATACCGAACTTTTGGGTGCAAGCTCTCCGTTCACCTTGCCCGATACCGTAGAGTATCTCGGTATGTGCGCCTTCCGTTACAGCGGGTGGAGAGTTACGAGAAACGCAGGAACGGGTGCCGCCGGAGAATCCATTTTGCGGATTTCGCCGAATTGGAAATATATCGGCTATAAGTGCTTTGCCAAAACCTGTTTCCGCCGAGTCGTTTTCGTGGCGGGTTGTCATTTCGAATCGCAGATTCCCGAAGACGAAGGGAAGGAAGACGAAAGTAACTACGCTATCGGACGTCCCACGATTGCATATACCGAAAACCGTATCGGTGCGGGTATTTTCTCGCAATGTTATGCGCTCAGCTCGGTCGTATTCGAGAGTAACGGCGACGACGGCGTCAACATCATCCCCGATAATTGCTTCGATGCGGGTTCTTGGTGGAATAAGTCCGATAAGCGGGACGGCGCTTTCCAAAGCATCTCCTATATCTCCTTCGGAGAGGGTTTGGAATATATCGGCAGAAAGGCCTTTTACTATCAAACCAAAATCCCCGAGCTTGCTTTGCCTAAGTCCCTCAAAGAGGTAGAACAGCAAGCGTTCTATAACAATACTTCGGTCACCAATCTGAACTTTGAACACGTTTTGCAAGAAACCATCGAGAAAGAAGGTATCACGAAGGCGTTGACAAAAGACAGTCAACTGACCATCGTACATTCCGGTGCGTTCGCCAACCTTACGAATATCGACGTGGTCTATATCACTTCGCAATACTTTGCTCTGTACGGTAACGGACCTTTCCGAGGGTGTAACCGTTTGAAGTGCATCATTCTGAATAACATTCAGGACGGCAACATTCCGACGGGATATAAGTCTTCGACAATACTAAACGACGACGGAACGAAAAAATACAGTAAAGCCAAAGGAGATCCCATTGCCGAAAATGATTATGATATCATAACCGGTCACGAACAATCGGACTTCCTCTACGGTACGGCGGAGTCGGGGGATCAAGAAAGGGCTTCCGAGAAGGACGCAACGACCTATTCCAGTCCCGTTCGTATTTTCTGTCCGTCCGAATATTCGGAAGCCTTCAAAAAAGACCTCCTCGTCGGAAAAGTCGTACGGGATAATGCAGGAAAAGCTAAGGCGAAAACCAAATCCTTTGCAGACTCGGTTTTCGTACATCCGTTGGAACTTTTGAAGGACTATACCTATTATGACGAATTGACGGGCGAGGACGTGACCGTTCAGGTAGCCGTACAGGAAATCTATAAGGTCGAAAACGGAAACATGAAACAAGATATACAGCTCGGGTACAGCTTGGTATACTGGAGTGCGAGAAGTAAATACATCGTTCTGCCGACCGCCGATAACCTCCACTTAGCGGCGGGGAAGCAAATTATTGAGGTGGCTGCCTATGCCATACCTACGAGCGTCAATAAGCTCGTCGTGCCCGGTACGTATACGAGGTTCGAGCACGACGCCTTTAACAGCTGTACCGGTTTGCAAGAGGTCGTTTACGAGGATATTGATAAGCTTGCCTATATCGGAGAATACGCCTTCTTCGGTACGGCGATCACCTCGTTCACCGGCGGAACGGGACTTAAAGTCATCGCAAACCATGCCTTCAAAAACTGCAAGTCTTTGATTTGGGTGGATTTGAGCGAAACGGCGATTACCAATAATTATAACGGAAGAACTACCTCCAGTTTGTATCAATGTAAATACGAATACGAAATTGAAGATAATAAGGACGGCGACTATGTCGACTGTATCGGCAGCAGTGCTTTTAACGGTTGTTCGGCTTTGACGTGGTTCTACTTCCCCGAAAAAATCGCACAGATTCGTACCTCTACCTTTACGGGTTGCATCTCGTTAAAGACGGTCATCATCCCCAACGCCAATATCAATAATTCCACTTCGGCAAACGACGATACCTGCTTCTACGAATATGCACAACCGAACTCGGTATTTGATCCGAAATACACCTACCAGTTGGAACTGTACGTTCATCCGAGCGCACAACAAACGCACGAAGAACTGTTGAAACCCGAACAAATCAAAGGCTATTCCGTTCTTTCGGCGGCTCCCGCACATCCGTAATAAGGAGAACAGAATGGAAAGACTTTTGACGCCCTTCGGGGAAAACTTAAACAAGGATAAGCCTTTGGACGAATATCCCCGTCCGCAGTTCGTCCGTTCGTCATGGGAAAACCTGAACGGACGATGGCGGTACGGTATTCGCAAAAAAGGGGAAGAGAAAGGGTATGACGGTGAAATCGTCGTGCCGTTCAGTCCCGAAAGTATCCTTTCGGGGGTGGAACGGAACCTTTCGCCGAACGACGTTTTGTATTATGAGCGAACCTTTACCTACCAAAAGAGCGAAAAGAAACTGTTGCTCCATTTCGGCGCGGTGGATTATCAATGTACCGTTTCGATAAACGGTAAAGAAGTCGGTTCGCACGAGGGCGGGTATTTCCCGTTTACGTTGGATATTACCGCATTCGTGACCGAAGGGGAAAACCTTTTGGAAGTGGCGGTGACCGATCCCACCGATCGGGGGACGCAGGCGAGAGGAAAGCAGTCGTCCAAGCGGGGAGGAATTTGGTATACGCCGCAGTCGGGCATTTGGCAGACCGTTTGGACGGAGGAAGTACCCGAGCTGTACGTTACTTCGTACAAAGTCCGTCCCGATATCGACAAAGGGGAGATTCACTTTTCCTTCTTTTATAATCAAGAAGTGTTGCCGACCTACGTCCGCATCTTTGACGGCGATAAAGAAATCGCAAGCGAACGGACTCGCTCGGGAAAATGTCGGATGAAGATTCCTTCGGCAAAACTGTGGAGTCCCGAAGAACCCTTCCTTTACACCTTTACGGCTGAAAGCGGAGAGGATACCTTTTCGGGATACTTCGGCATGCGGAAGTTCGGCATCGGCAAGGACGAAAAGGGCATTTCTCGACTGTTTTTGAACAACGAACCGTACTTGCAAAACGGTTTGCTCGATCAAGGCTATTGGAGCGACGGCTTGTATACGGCACCGAGCGACGAAGCCATGATTTTCGATATAGAAACCATGAAAAACATGGGATTCAATATGTTGCGGAAGCATATAAAAATCGAACCGTTGCGGTGGTATTATCACTGCGACAGATTGGGCATGATAGTGTGGCAAGACATGGTGTCGGGTGGCGGTAAGTATTCTCCGTTGGTTACCGCCATCCTCCCTGCCTTGAATTTGGGACTGTGCAAAAAGGCGGTGCATTTGCGGGACGGAGCAAGGCAGTATAAGCTTTTTGCGCGGAACGACGCCAAGGGCAGAGAAGAATATATGCGGGACAGTAAACGGATGATCGACTTACTCTATAATACCGTTTCCCTTTCCGTTTGGGTGCCGTTTAACGAAGGTTGGGGGCAGTTTGACGCCGCAAAGGTGTACGAGTTTTATAAAAAGGAAGACGCCACCCGTTTGGTCGATCATGCCAGCGGATGGCACGATCAGGGAGTGGGGGACTTTAACAGTTTTCATATATACTTTACCCCGTTCAAGTTTCCGAAGAATCATAAGGGGGATGATCGTCCGATTATCCTTTCGGAGTACGGAGGGTATAGCTTGCGGGTGAACGGACATATGTACAACGAAGAAAAGTTTTTCGGCTACAAGAAGTTTACCGACGAAAAGGCGTATCAAGACGCCGTGCGTGCTTTGTGGGAAGACAGGGTACGGAAAGCGGTGGAAGAAGGGGTATCCGCTTTGGTCTATACCGAAGTGTCCGACGTGGAAGACGAATGTAACGGTCTTTTGACCTTTGACAGACGGGTAATAAAAATACCGATAGAAATCATGAAAGAAATAAACGGGAGGGTTGCATTATTATGAAACCGATTATGAGAAAGAATACAATGTTGACGCCGTTCGGCGAAAAACTGGACAAAAACTGTCCGCTGAACGATTATCCTCGTCCCCTTTTGCAACGGGAAAAGTGGCAATGTTTGAACGGAATATGGGACTATGCCGTTTATCCGAAAGGGACGCAGTTTAACGGCTACGAAGGGGAAATCGTCGTACCGTTCAGTCCCGAAAGTATTTTGTCGGGGGTGGGAAAACTCGTCATGCCCGACGACGTACTGTACTATAGGAAGAAATTTACCTTTCACAAGGAAAAACCGGTTACGATTTTACACTTCGGTGCGGTGGATTATGCCTGTATCGTGCGTTTGAACGGCAGAATGGTGGGGGAACATCGGGGCGGCTATATGCCTTTTTCGATGAACGTTTCCAAAATCATCAAAGAGGGTGAAAACGTTTTGGAAGTCGCCGTAACCGATCCGTCCGATACCGGAAGACAGGCACACGGAAAACAGAAAATCGAGCGAGGGGGCATTTGGTATACCCCGCAATCGGGCATTTGGCAAACGGTTTGGTTGGAGCAGGTCTGTGAAAACTACATTTCGACGATTCACTACGATACCGACATCAATCAAGAAACCGTCAAGATTCACGTGCAGTTTGCGTTGCATCACGAGTGCTATATCGTCGACGTGTTTTTGGCGGACGGCGGTTCCATTCGCGTCTATGCCGAAGACGGGGACGCTACCGTCGACTTGACGCGTGCCTTCCATCTATGGAGTCCCGAAAACCCCTATTTATATAAGGTACGGATTAGCACGTCGGGCGGGGAAGCCGTCGAGTCCTATTTTGCCATGCGGAAGGTTTCCGTCAAGAGAATCGGTGAGTTTTACCGCATCTGTCTGAACGGAAAACCCTATTTCCAAAAAGGTCTGCTCGATCAAGGCTATTGGAGCGACGGTTTGTACACCGCACCGAGTGACGAAGCCATGATTTACGATATAGAAACCATGAAAAAATTGGGCTTCAATACCTTGCGGAAGCATATCAAAATCGAGCCTCTGCGTTGGTATTATCACTGCGACCGACTGGGTATGCTCGTATGGCAAGACTTAGTCAGCGGCGGCACCCTCGATGCACCCGTTCGGAAACAGTACGGAGGGACGTATCCCGCATACGAACGTTTGACGGGGCATAAGAAGAAGACGCCCCGAGATACCGACCTTACGTCCTTCGCTCGGGAAAACGAAGAAGAACGTTTGGAGTACTATAGAGATTTAGCCGATACCGTACAACTGCTGCATAATCAACCGAGCATCGTCATGTGGGTGGCGTTTAACGAAGGTTGGGGGCAGTTCGACGCCTTGAAAGCCGAGAAAGCCATCAAAGCGTTGGACAAAACCCGTTTGGTCGACCATGCCAGCGGTTGGTACGATCAGGGTGGCGGCGACGTCAACAGTATTCACGACTATTCCAAAAAGCCGATCTATCCGTTATACGGCAAGAGGGATTACCGTCCCATCGTCCTGTCCGAGTATGGCGGTTTGACTGCCGTTCCTTCGGTGGAACACGTCTTTGATCCCTTAAAGACGAGCGGATACCGTCGATTCGGCAATGCGGAAAGCTGTACCGAGGCGTTTTGCAGGTTGCAAACGAGATTGTCGAAAGACATCGCAAAGAAAGGGTTGAGTGCTTGTATTTATACCCAGGTTTCCGACGTGGAAGAAGAAATGAACGGCATTTTGACGTTTGACAGAAAGGTGATTAAAGTGGACGTTGCACGCGTAATCGCCGTCAATAAATTATTAAAATTGTGAGGAAAAAATGAACGACGAAAAGACAAACAGGTTGCTTCTTACCATCAGTTCTTTCGGATCGAGCGAAGAATATTTGATTCTCTCTCGTCAAGAATTGTTGAGTCAAGCGGCAGGAATTACCGAAAAAGAAATGGACGCGGCGTTTCTGGAGCTGCAAGCGTTGGAATGTGTGGAAATTCGCTATTCCGATAACGATTTATATTGCGTGAAGCTTTTACCGAAAGGGGTGCTTCGTTGCGACAAAATCAAAGAAGATCAAGAGCGCCAGCGGGAAAAGGAAGCCCGCCGTCAGGAAGAAAAGGCAAAGCGGGAACAGGAAAAGCGGGAAAGACAGTATCATCCCGAGGATATCGTAGTATCCGTCCCCGTAGCGGTTTCGGAAGAAAGTCATGCAGAGTCGCAACTCGTGCATGTGGAAACGAAAGTCGTCGTGCCTTGGAAAAAAATCGCTTGGTTCTGCGTCGGTATCGGTCTGGCGGGTGCTTTTATCGGCGGTTTAGTCGGTGCTTTGTTGGCAAAACTACTGTAGAGGGAAGGAAATATGTTGTTAGAAAAGAAAGAAAAAAAATTGATGGACGTCGTCTACGGTTTGGCGAGCAAATCGACGAACGGTTCTATCTTAGTCACCTCGCAAGAACTGTTGGAACAGATTTCGTACAAGACGGATTTTCGGGAGAGCGACGTCGAAGTCAATCTTAACCGTCTTTCGTTGGATAACTATTGTACGTACAAAAAGGCTAAGCGTTCCAACGGGGACTCTGTCTATTTGATTACGTTAAAGGACAACGGCATCAGCTATTTTCGAGACAAACAAACCAATCGGAAAAAGATGATTACGAGAATCGTTATCACCATTTTGATTGCGGCGTTATCCTTCTCGATGAAGAGTATTTTGTCCTTGATTTTCGGATAGAAAGAGAATGAACACGTTTGAATTGGTTACCAAATTTCAACCCTGCGGCGACCAACCGCAAGCCATCGAGAAGCTCTGTGAAGGGCTTACGGACGGTTTGCGGACACAGGTTTTGTTGGGGGTTACCGGTTCGGGAAAAACCTTTACGATGGCAAACGTCATCGCCAAGATGAACCG
Source organism: Christensenella sp. UBA1782 (assembly GCA_002315475.1). GTDB lineage: Bacteria > Bacillota > Clostridia > Christensenellales > DTU072 > CAG-1782. The sequence goes on from DCGI01000053.1 coordinate 14,661, forward strand.
ACCGACTTTGGTGATTGCGCACAACAAGACGCTTGCGGCACAACTTTGTAACGAGTTTAAGGAGTTTTTCCCCCACAATCGGGTGGAATACTTTGTTTCGTACTATGATTATTATCGACCGGAAGCCTATATCCCGTCCACCGACGTCTATATCGAAAAGGATATGAGTCTGAACGACGAAATCGATAAGCTTCGCCATTCGGCGACTGCCTCTCTCGGAGAGCGTCGGGACGTCATCGTGGTGGCTTCGGTGTCTTGCATTTACGGTCTCGGCGCACCGCAAGAATACTTCAAACAGATGATTTCTTTGCGACCGGGTATGGTTATCGACAGGGACGAACTGATTGACCGTTTGGTAAAACTGCAATACAAACGGGCGGAGTATGATTTTGTACGGTCTACCTTCCGCGTGCGTGGGGACAGATTGGAGATTTTTCCCGCATCGAGCAGCAATATCGCCGTTGTGGTGGATATGTTCGGGGACGAAATCGAAGGACTGTACGAAGAAGACGCCACGACGAAAAAAATCGTTGCCGAATTGGAACACGCCGCCATATTCCCCGCCAGCCATTATGTGGTGGGGGATGAGGGCATGGAAGAAACCTTAGCCAAAATCCGAAAAGACCTCACCGAGGAGTGCGCCGCCTTTTTGGACAAAGGAAAACTGATTGAGGAACAACGGCTTCGAGAACGTGTCAATTACGACTTGGAAATGATTCGGGAAACGGGTTATTGCAGCGGCATCGAGAACTATTCTCGCTATTTCGACGGCAGAAAGCCGGGAGAACCGCCGTTTACGCTGTTAGACTATTTCCCCGATGACTTTTTGCTTTTTGTGGACGAGTCACACATGACTTTGCCGCAACTTCGAGCCATGTACGCCGGAGACGTGGCGAGAAAAACCAACCTCGTCGATTACGGTTTTCGTCTTCATTCGGCTTTCGATAACCGTCCGTTGAATTTTGAGGAGTTCAACAAACGGTTTTCGCAAATGATTTGCGTCAGCGCCACGCCCGCCGATTACGAAATGAGCGAACAAGGACAGGTGGTGGAACAATTCCTGCGTCCGACGGGTTTGGTCGATCCCGAAATCGAAATCCGCAAAACGGAAGGGCAAATCGACGATCTCATCGGAGAAATCTTTGCCACCGTCGACAAAGGCGGCAGAATTTTGGTGACCACACTGACCAAAAAAATGGCGGAAAGTTTGACGACCTACTTTTTGGAAAGAAATATCAAAGCAACGTATATGCACAGCGACATCGATACGTTGGAACGGATAGAAATCATCAACAACCTTCGTTTGGGAAAGACCGACGTCGTGGTGGGAATAAACCTGTTACGAGAGGGATTGGACATCCCCGAAGTCATGTTGGTGGCTATCTTGGATGCCGATAAAGAAGGCTTTTTGCGTTCTCGTCAAGCCCTCATTCAGACGGTAGGCAGAGCGGCAAGAAACGCCGAAGCCCGGGTGATTTTGTACGCCGACGTTATGACGGACAGTATGAAAGCGACCATCGACGAAACGGAACGAAGAAGAAACTTTCAGAAAGCGTATAACGAAGAACATGGTATCACGCCGAGGACGATTATTAAAGAGATAAAGAACAGCGTCATTATCACCAAGAAGACCGAAAAGTCTTCTGCGGACGGTATGACGAGAGAGGAAATGAGTCGAGAAACGGAACGTTTGACGGGATTGATGAAAGCCGCCGCCGCACAGTTGGACTTCGAGACCTGTATTACTTTGCGGGAGCAAATAGCGGCGTTGAAAGAGAAATTGAAGAATAAAAAAGGAAAATAACATGGAAGAAATCATTATCAAAGGCGCAAAGCAGAATAACTTAAAAAACGTTAGTTTGACTTTGCCTCGAAACAAGCTGATCGTGTTTACGGGACTCAGCGGAAGCGGAAAATCCAGTTTGGCGTTCGACACCATTTTTGCCGAAGGGCAAAGGCGATACGTGGAGAGTTTGTCCAGCTATGCCCGACAATTTTTAGGGCAAATGGATAAACCCGACGTGGAGACTATCGAAGGACTCAGTCCCGCCATCAGTATCGACCAAAAAACAACCTCGAAAAATCCTCGTTCCACCGTAGGAACGGTTACCGAAATATACGACTATCTCCGTCTGTTGTACGCCCGTATCGGGATACCGCACTGTCCGAAATGCGGACGGGAGATTCAATCCGTTTCTATCGACCAAATCGTTGATAAAGTTATGCTTATGCCCGAAAAGACGCACTTTTCCATTCTGGCACCCGTCGTGCGGGACAGAAAAGGGGAATATACGAAGCTTTTGGACGGGTTTCGTCGTTCGGGATACTCCCGCGTACGTATCGACGGATCGATGTATCTTTTGGACGAGCCTATCGAAATGGATAAAAATCTGCGTCACAATATCGCCATCGTGGTGGACAGATTGATTATGAAAGCCGACGTTCGCAGAAGGCTGACCGACAGTTTGGAAGCCGCCTTAAAGGTGGCGGACGGTTTGGTCGTGGTGGAAAGCGAAGGGAAAGAAGAACTCTTTTCCACCAATTACGCTTGTCCCGACTGTGACGTTTCCATCGGTGAAATCACGCCGAGAATGTTCTCGTTCAATGCACCGTACGGGGCGTGCGAACGGTGTTCGGGTTTGGGGTACACTGCGGAAATCGACATTCAAAAATTGATTCCCGATCCCAACGTTTCCATCGAAGACAACGCTATCAAGTGTTCGGGTTGGAACTTAGACATGGGGCAAATGGCAAAAATGAAATTTCGTGCGTTGGCGCAAAAGTATAAGTTTTCGCTGAAAGTGCCGTTTCAAGGTTTGCCGAAGGAAGTGCAGGACATTATTTTGTACGGGACGAGTGACAGAATCACCCTGAAAAGTACGACGAGAAACTTCAAAATGGAGATGAACGCCCAATACGAAGGGGTGATTCCCAATTTAATGAGAAGGTACCGAGAAACGCAAAGCGAAGCCGTTCACGCCGAAATCGAAAAACTGATGAGTGAGCGAGAGTGTACCGTTTGTCATGGACAAAAGCTCAAAAAAGAGGTGCTTGCCATCACCGTCGGCGGAAAGAATATACACGAAATCTGTTGCTTGCCGGTGACGGAATTGCCCGATTTTTTTGCTTCGCTGACGCTCAGTGAAAAGGAAAGCATCATTGCCAAACCCATTTTGAAGGAACTGTTCGCACGCGTACGATTCCTGATCGACGTCGGTTTGGGATATTTGACGTTGGGACGGTGTGCCGCCACGTTATCGGGGGGCGAAGCGCAAAGAATCCGTCTTGCCACGCAAATCGGGAGCGGACTTACCGGCGTACTGTATATCTTAGACGAACCGAGTATCGGCTTGCATCAACGGGATAACGATAGATTACTGGGGACTCTTAAAAAATTACGGGATTTAGGCAACACGCTTATCGTTGTGGAACATGACGAAGATACCATTCGTTGTGCCGACCATATCGTCGATATCGGCCCCGGAGCGGGAGTGCTCGGCGGAGAAATCGTGGCGGAAGGAACGGTCGCCGACATAGAGAATTGTCCCCGTTCGGTTACGGGGCAGTATCTGTCGGGCAGGTGTAAGATCGTCCCACCCACCACCCACCGTTTGGGAAACGGTCATATTCTTACCGTAAAAGGAGCTCGTCAACACAACCTCAAAGGCATCGACGTTTCTTTTCCGCTCGGAAAACTGATTGTCGTTACCGGTGTCAGCGGAAGCGGAAAATCCAGTTTAGTCAACGGTATCTTGTATCCGCATTTAGCAAACGTCCTCAACAAAGCCGAACTGACAGAAGGGGACTATGACGGTATGGAAGGGTTGGAATTTTTGGATAAAGTGATAAATATCGACCAAAGTCCGATCGGCAGAACCCCCCGTTCCAATCCGGCAACCTATACGGGCGTCTTTACCGCCATTCGAGAACTGTTTGCCAAGACGCAGGGAGCGAAGGCGAGAGGATACGATGCGGGACGGTTTTCCTTTAACGTAAAGGGCGGACGCTGTGAAAACTGTTCGGGAGACGGCATAATTAAAATAGAAATGAACTTTCTTTCCGACGTATATGTGCCTTGCGAAGTATGTCGGGGAAAACGGTACAATCACGAAACGCTGGAAGTCAAATACAAGGATAAGAGCATTTTTGACGTATTGGATATGACGGTGGACGAGGCATGCCGATTTTTTGAGAACGTTCCTGCCATTTACAATAAAGTCAATACCTTGCGAGAGGTGGGATTAGGGTATATCAAATTGGGGCAGCCTGCCACGACGTTCTCGGGCGGGGAAGCGCAGAGAATTAAACTCGCTACCGAACTGTCCAAAAGACCGACCGACAAGACGATTTATATTTTGGACGAACCGACTACGGGTTTGCACGTTGCCGACGTGGAAAAGTTGATGAACATTCTGAATCGGCTCGTCGATAAGGGAAATACCGTCGTCGTCATCGAACACAATTTAGACGTCATACGGATGGCGGATCATCTTATCGATCTCGGTCCCGAAGGGGGCGGAGAAGGCGGACGCGTGATCGTAATCGGCACTCCCGAAGAGGTCAAGGCGTCCCGAAAAGGGTATACGTCCCAATACATTTAGAAAAAGTAAACGGAGGCTTATAATGAGTCATTTATATCGGATAACGTTAAAAACCGAAGAGAAGGGACTCTTCGATATTACGAAAGAGGTGCAACAAAAAGTAACCGAAAGCGGCGTAAAGGAGGGTATTTGCCTTGTTTTTTGTCCGCATACGACGGCGTCGATTACGATAAACGAAAATGCCGACGACGACGTGCGGAGGGACGTCAATTTGGCGTTGAATACCGTATTTCCGCGTTTGGAGGGCTTTCGGCATGACGAAGGTAACAGCGATTGCCACGTGAAGTGCAGCGTACTGGGCGCATCGGAAACATTGATTGTTACCGAAGGCAAACTGCTTCTCGGTAAGTGGCAGGATGTCTATTTTGCCGAATTCGATCCCCCTCGTACTCGTACGGTTTACATAAAAGTTCTGGAGGGTTGACGATGAAAGACGCAAGAATAGAACGGTTGGCAAAGAATTTGGTGGAGTATTCCTGCCGGGTAAAGAAGGGACAAAAGGTTTTGATTGAGGCAAACGGTATTCCCGTCGAGATGGTAAACGCTTTGGTAAAAAACGTCTATCGTGCGGGCGGGTATCCTTTCGTGCAACTTTTTGACAGCCGTATCACGAGGGAACTCTTAAAAGGTGCCGACGAAGAAGAACTGAACCTTGCCGCCAAGTACGACGGATTCCGCATGGCGGAAATGGACGCCTATATCGGTCTACGCGGAGGGGAGAACAGTTTGGAACTTTCCGACGTCCCCGACGAAAAGAAAAGTATGCACTCTCGTCTGTATTTTTACCCCGTTCACGAAAAAATCAGGGTAGCCAAGACGAATTGGGTAATTTTACGCTGGCCGACGCAGGGTATGGCGCAACTTGCCAAGATGAGTACCGAAGCGTTCGAAGATATGTATTTCGACGTCTGCACGTTGGATTACGGCAAGATGGACAGAGCGATGGACGCCCTTGAAAACTTGATGAAAAAAACCGATAAAGTCAGAATCACCGCACGAGATACCGACCTTACGTTCAGTATCCGAGGTATCGGTGCCGTCAAATGCAGCGGACAATGCAATATCCCCGACGGAGAAGTCTATACCGCACCCGTCAAGGACAGCGTCAACGGTTTCATTCACTATAACGCACCGAGCATTGAAAACGGTATAGAATTTAAGGATGTTCGCCTCGTATTCAAGGACGGAAAAATTATCGAAGCCACCTCGTCGGACACCGAAGCTTGCCAAAAACTGTTCGATACCGACGAAGGCAGTCGCTACGTGGGAGAATTTGCTATCGGCGTCAATCCTTTTATCACCAAGCCGATGGGGGATATTCTGTTCGACGAAAAAATCAGCGGCAGTATCCACTTTACGCCCGGTTGTTCTTACGACGACTGTCCGAACGGTAACAAAAGTGCGTTGCATTGGGACTTAGTCTTGATTCAAACCCCCGAATACGGTGGCGGTGAAATCTACTTTGACGACGTTTTGATTCGTAAAGACGGACGATTCGTTCTGCCCGAACTCTTACCGCTGAATCCCGAAAATCTAAAAGGATAAACATTCTATGAAAAAAGCCAACCAAATCAAGAAACCCAATTTCTTTTTATACACCGTACCCGCTTATTTGTTGAAAGCGTTTAGCTATTTCTATTGGCATTTACGGGTGGATAACAAACAGATTCGGAAAGTCAAATCTCCGATTCTGGCGATTGCGCCCCATTCCAGTACCTTCGATATCGTAGCGACCGTCACAACCCTTTTGCCGAAAAGGTTTAACGTGGTGACGGGGAAAGATTTATTTACCTGGAAACAGCTTCGTCCCTTCATAAAAGCGTTCGGGGCTATCGGGAAAGATCAGTGTTCCGTCGACCTTGCCTGTATGAGAAGGTTACATATTGCCGCCGAGCAGGGGAACAACGTTTTGCTGTATCCCGAAGGCAGAAGTTCGTTGGACGGGAAAGAAATGTATTATTTGCCGTCGTCTATGGGTAAATTCTTAAAATATATGGATTGTACGGTGGTCGTCGTGCAAAGTCACGGCGCGTATCTGACCAAACCTCGTTTTATTCACGGATTTCGTCGCGGAAGAATCGAAACGAAAGCCTTCGTACTGTTTTCAAGAGAAGAAGTCAGAACCAAATCCCCTCAAGTCTTGACCGAAGGGGTGCGGGAAGCGCTCCGCTTTAACGATAACGTTTGGCAACAGGAAAACCACGTGGCGTTTCACGCCAAGAATCCCGCCGACCGGTTGAATTATATTTTGTATAAGTGTCCGAAATGCGGAGCGGAATACGAAATGACGGCAGAGGACGGCTATTTAACTTGTACCGCTTGCGGAAACAAGGTGCGGTACACCGAATACGGGGAGTTTCTTCCCGAAGGAGAGTCGGTAAAGTTCGACCGAATCGACCTTTGGACGGATTTTGAACGCCAAGAGGTAAAAAAAGAGGTGGAACGAGAGGATTTTTACATCGAAAAAGAGGTAGACGCCTTTGTGCGAAACGATGAAAATAATGCCTACGAGCCGGTAGGGAAGGGTTCTTTCCGAATTGATAAAGAGAGCATAACGTATACGGGGACGGTGAACGGAGAGGAAAAAAGTCTTGTGTATCCGCTGAAAGAGGTGATTACCGTCGTGACGAAAAACGACGAAGGCATTGACTTGATTATTAGCGGAAAGACGTACCGTTTTCTTTTTGTCGAAAAGAAATGGTCGTACAAATACGAACTGTGCGTAGAACAAATCTATCGCCTACGTCATACAATATAAAACAATGCAGGAGGAATACTTGTGAAAAAGACAACCTTAGTCGTTTTGGCTGCCGGTATGGGCAGTCGGTTCGGGGGGATGAAACAGATTACCCCGATGGGGCCAAACGGCGAAATAATGATTGATTTTTCCGTTTACGATGCCGTAGAAGCCGGTTTTAACAAAATCGTAATGGTAATAAAAAAGGAAAACGAAAGGGAAGTGCGAGAGGTGATAGACCGTCGTATTTCCAAAATGGTAGAAGTGGAATACGTCTATCAGTCACCGGATACCGTACCCGAAGGGTTTTCGGTACCCGAAGGGAGAACGAAGCCTTGGGGAACGGGACACGCTCTTTACTGTTGCAAAGGACACGTGGATACACCGTTCGGTATCATTAACGCCGATGACTTTTACGGGAAAGAATCCTACAAGATTCTGCACGAACATTTGGTACAAAGCGAAGAAATGTGTATCGTCGGGTTCCGTCTCGGTCAAACTCTCACCGAAAACGGTTCGGTTTCCAGAGGCATCTGCACCGAAAAGAACGGCTATTTGACGGGCGTGACCGAAATAAAAGCCATTACCAAAGACAGCGACATTCCGTCGGACTCCGTCTGCTCGATGAATATGTGGGGACTCCGTCCCGAAATTTTCGAAAGAACGGAAGAAAAATTCTCGGCGTTTTTGAAAAATATCAAAAATCCGTTAACGGACGAATTCTATTTGCCGTTCTTCATAGACGAACAAATCCACGAACGAAACGTCCTCGTAAAAGTGCTTTCCACACCCGAAAAATGGTTCGGCGTGACCTATAAGGAAGATGCTCCGTCGGTCAAAAAAGCCATGACGGAACTTATCGAAAAAGGATTATACAAAGGATTATAAACAAGATGAACCAAGAAGTTGAAAAAGTTTTTTCGTCGTTCTCCGTATCGTACGATACAATTAAGGACGTGCAACCCTGTTTTATCGGGCATATCAGCCGTACCTTTTTCGTGACGGCAAAAACGGGCGAAAAAGAAGAGAAATACGTTTTGCAAGAAATGAACGAATATGTTTTTCCGAATATCGACGTTTTGATGAAAAACGTCATGGCGGTTACTTCGTTTTTGCGGGAAAAGGCAAAAAAGAGAGGGGAAGACGAAGATCGATCCACCCTTAGATTTCTTCCTGCGAAAGACGGGAAGGACTACTACCGTCATACCGACGGAAAGGCGTGGAGAGCTTACCGTTTTATCGACGACGCCACCACCTATCAAGCTTGCCCGAGTCCGGATTTTTTTGAAGAGGTGGGACGTTCGTTCGGAAATTTTGCCAAAAACCTCGCCGATTTCGACGCCGCTACGCTGGGGGAAGTGATTCCGAAGTTTCACGATACCGCTACACGCTATCAAAACTTTTTGAAAGCGGTGGAAAAAAATCAAGCGGGAAGGAAGGAAAAAGTCCGAAAAGAAATCGAATTTTTGCAAGCGAGAAAAGACAAATGCGAAGCCATCGTGCGCATGATTGAAAAGGGCGAGATACCTTTGCGAGTTACCCACAACGATACCAAGCTCAATAACGTTTTGATGGGTGAGGACGGCAAAGGGGTATGTATCATCGACTTAGATACCGTCATGCCCGGTTCGGTTTTGTACGACTTCGGAGACGCCATCCGTTTCGGTGCCTCCTCGGCGGCGGAAGACGAAACCGATTTGGAAAAAGTTTTCGTCGACATGACGATGTTCGAGGCTTTTGCCAAGGGATACGTGGGAGAGCTGAAAGGGTACATAACCGAAAAGGAAATTCGTGCTTTCCCGCTCGGTGCCTATGTGATTACGATGGAAACGGGTATGCGGTTTTTGACCGATTATTTGGACGGCGACCTTTATTTCCATATTCAATATCCCGAGCAGAACTTAGACAGGGCAAGGAACCAGTTTAAGCTTGTCGCCGACATGGAAACGAAAGAAGGGGAAATGAACGGCATTATTGCCGCCTTGTTGGAATAAACGGAATAAAAAACGTCGAAAATCAGTAGGTATGAAAGCAAAATTTTCGATTGGCGGAATGCGTTGTGCCGCTTGCGTCAAGCACGTGGAAGACGCCGTCAAAAGGGTAAACAGGGTAAAGACGTGCTCGGTCAGTTTGTTGACCGAGACCATGACGGTGGAGTTCGAGTGCAAGCGAGAAGATATTTTTTCCGCCGTCAAAAAAGCGGGATACGGCATTTCCGTACCCACCGAAGAAAAGAAAAAAGACGATAAATCGGTTCTGCTTCGCATCGTCGTTTCGGCAATTTTTCTCTTGCTTGCATCGTACGTTGCGATGGGTAAAACGTGGTTTTTCCCGTTGCCGTCGTTCTTGCGGGACGCTTGGAAGTCGTCGATCGTACAGTTATGTCTGTGCGTGCCTTGTTTGGTGGCAAACTTTTCCTATTTTCGATACGGTATCGTACGTTTGGTACGGCTAAAACCGGATATGGACAGTTTGGTTGCCGTAGGCGCGGGCGCCGCCTTCGTGTCGGGTGTAGTGACTTTGGCTTTGTATAAAGGGGAAGGATACCTGTATTTCGAGTCGGCGGCGATGATCGTGACGTTGGTGACCGTCGGGAAATATTTTGAGGCAAAAAGCCGAAAAAAGACGGGAGAAGCCTTGCAGAAACTGATGGAGCTTTCTCCCGAAAAGGCTATCGTGGTACGGAACGGCGAAGAAAGGGAAATTCCTGCCGAAGAAGTGCTTTCGGGAGAAAAAGTTGCGGTGCGACAAGGCCATTCTTTCCCTTGCGACGGAGTGGTTTTTGAAGGGGAAGGATATGCCGACGAATCGGCTTTGACGGGGGAAAGTATGCCGAAAGAACTGCAAAAGGGTTCTTTCGTGCAAGGCGGAACCATTCTCGTCGGCGGGTTCGTTCTCGTTACGGCTACGAGAACGGGTGCCGAGACGACGTTGCATCGCATGATAGAAACGGTGGAAGAAGCCAATGCGAACAAACCGCGCCTTGCGAGAATCGCCGATAAAGTGGCGGGGGTGTTCGTGCCGATCGTGATAGGGATAGCCGTACTGACTTTACTCGGATGGGGCATAGCCGGATTTTGGGAAAGGGGACTTCAATGCGCCATTGCCGTATTGGTGGTTTCTTGTCCTTGTGCTCTGGGCTTGGCTACGCCCGTCGCCGTAACGGTGGGAACGGGAAAGGGTGCCGAAAAAGGGGTTTTGTTCCGTTCGGGAGATGCCCTTGAAAAACTTTGCGGGGTGCGAAGGGTATTGGTGGATAAAACGGGCACGATTACCGAAGGAAAACCCGAAGTCATCGACGTGCAAGAAGGGAGTAAGTCGAGAAATGAGATTCTCGCTTACGCCGCAGGGGCGGAAAGTCCCTCCTCTCATCCTCTTGCGCAAGCCGTCGTAGCCGCCTGCCGAAAAGAGGGAATAGAAGTTCCCCCTTGTTCGGACTTTTCCGCCCGATTCGGAGAAGGGGTTACTGCGGCGGTGGAAGGAACGGTTCTTTTTGCGGGAAAGGCTTCTTTTGTTCGGGAAAACGCCCATGTGGCAATAGCCGAAGGGGAAGACAATACGGTGGTACACCTGGCGACGGAAGGGGAATACTACGGTTGCGTATATCTTGCCGACAAGCCGAAAAAGGACAGTCGAGAGACGATTTCCCGTTTGAGAGAAATGGGAATCGAATGTATCATGGTGACGGGGGATAACGAAAAAACCGCACGAAAAATCGCACAAGAAGTGGGTATCGAAAAGGTGGAAGCCGACATTCTGCCCGAAGGAAAAGGAGAAATCGTAAAAAAATATAAGCGGGAAACGGTCGTCGCCATGATTGGCGACGGAATCAACGACGCTTTGGCTTTGTCCCTTGCCGACGTAGGTATAGCGGTGGGGACGGGAAGCGATATTGCCAAAGGAAACGCCGACGCCGTTTTGATGAACGGTTCTTTGTCGTCGGTGTTGCAGGCGATAGTCATCAGCAGGGATACCGTAAAAAACATTCGGCAGAATCTGTTTTGGGCATTCTTTTATAATTGTTTGGCAATTCCTTTGGCGGCGGGTATACTGTATCCGTTGTTCGGGTGGACGATGAGTCCGATGATTGGTTCGATAACCATGAGTTTGTCCAGTCTGTTCGTGGTAGGAAACGCATTACGCTATAAATATTTGGACGGAGGTAAAAAATTGTTCGGAAAAAAGAAAAAAGACCAAGGCATCGTCATTACGGTGGAAGGCATGATGTGTGAGCATTGCAAGGCTCGCGTGGAAAAAGCCTTAGCGGAAATCGGGGTACGGGGTACCGTCGATTTGAAGAAAAAAACGGTAACTTGCCCGCTCGGATGCGACGAGCAGGCGGTGAAAAACGCAATCATACAAATAGGATACGAGGTGAAATAATGTTGTACGAAAAAACGAAAGAAAGGGTGTCGGAAGAGATATTCAAGAATCCTCCGAGTGAATACAGAGGGGCGCCGTTCTGGGCATGGAACGGAAAACTCGACAAAGACGAGGTGGTTTGGCAGACCGGCGTTTTTAAGGAAATGGGACTGGGCGGCTATCATATCCACGTCCGTACCGGTTTGGAGGACGAATACCTCGGGGAAAAATTTAACGAGTGTATTCGGGCGTGCGTGGAAAGTTCGCAAGAAAAAAATATGCTCGCATGGCTCTATGACGAAGACCGTTGGCCGTCGGGGTTTGCGGGCGGCATAGTGACGAAGAATAAGGCTTTTCGGCAGAGATATTTATTATTTACGCGGTTTCCGAGCAAAAGATTACCGAAATTTGACGAGAAAGGGCGTTTAATCGAAGGGGATAAACTGCTTGCACGCTATTCGGTACATACTTTTTGGGGTAAATTGCTTTCTTACCGTCGCTTACAAGAGGGCGAAAAAGCACCTTGCACGTGGTATGCGTATTTGCGTATTTCCGATGCCGAGAGCTGGTATAACGATAATACCTACGTCGACACCCTCAACGAAGAGGCACTTGACGAATTTGCCGCCGTTACCTACGGAAACTACAAAAAAGTCATTCCCGAAGCGTTAGGAAGCATTTGTCCCGCTATTTTTACCGACGAGCCGCAATTCAGAAACATAAAAAAGGGAATATGCGGATACGAATACCCTTGGACGGACGATTTCGATAAAACCTTTGAAGCTTGTTACGGAAGCAATATTTTGGACGGGCTGCCCGAATTATTCTGGAACAAAGGAGAATTTTCTTTGGTGCGGTATCGCTATTTTGACCACCTTTCGGAGCGGTTTGTCCATGCCTTTTCCGACAATCTCGGTGAAAAAGCCGAAGAGGTCGGATTGCATTTGACGGGACACATGATGCAGGAAGCCACTCTCGAAAGTCAAACGAGGTCGGTCGGAGAAACCATGCGACACTATCGCGGTTTCGGCATACCCGGTATCGATATCCTTTGCTCCCGTTACGAGTTTGCCACGGCGAAACAATGTCAGTCGGTGGTACATCAGTTGGGAAAAGAAGGGATGCTTTCCGAGCTTTACGGCGTTTCTCGTTGGAATTACGACTTCCGCATGTACAAGATTCACGGCGATTGGCAGGCGGCATTGGGCGTAACCGTTCGGGTGCCCCACCTTTCCATGCTCTCCATGAAAGGGGAAGCCAAAAGGGATTATCCCGCTTCGATGTTCTATCAATCGCCTTGGTATAAGAAATTCAACGTGGTGGAAGACCACTTTGCCCGCGTAAATACGGCTCTTTCGGGCGGTAAAACCTTGGCGGAAATCGGCGTTATTCATCCCATTGAAAGCTATTGGGGACAGTATTCTTTCTCGCTCAGAGGGGCGCAACAACGGAACCGTACCGAAAAATCCTTTTCGGATATTACCGAATGGTTACTGAGAAACGCTTTGGATTTCGACTATATCGACGAATCCTTGTTGCCCGACCTTTGTCAAGAGGGCGGAAACCCCTTGCAGGTAGGACGTATGCAATACAAAACCGTCGTGGTACCCGACTGTATCACTTTACGGAAAACCACGTTGGAACGGTTGGAAAAATTTGCTGAACGGGGGGGAAAATTGATTTTCGTCGGGAGGATACCGAGTTTTGCAGATGCGGTGCCCACCCCCCGCCCTCAAATCTTAGCAGAAAAATCCATTGTCGTCCCTACGGAAAAAGCCGCTTTATTGTCCGTCCTCGAAGGAAGTCGGTCGGTAGCCGTCGTCGATAAGGAAACCGGTAAGGAAGTGGAAACCGTTTTGACGACGTTGCATGAAAAAGGGGACGACAGGTGGTTGTTCGTTTCGCAGGCGCATCGGGAAAACTTCCCCGACAATCATACGGTCGTACGGCAAGAACTGTTCGTAAAGGTAAAAGGCGAGTTCGTGCCTACCCTTTGGAACACCCTCGACGGAACGATTTCCGAAGTACCCTTTACCCAAAAAGACGGTTGGACTATCATAGACGGACACCTTTACAATCACGACAGTTTGCTGTACCGTTTGGTAAAAGGAAAGGGGGAGAAAGAACGGGAAACCGAACGAAAAGAAACCGAAAAAGTGATTTTGGAGGGGCGTGTCCCTTATACGATCGACGAACCGAACGTCCTCGTTTTGGACAGAGCGAAGTATGCCGTCGGGTACAAAGCTCCCTATTCGACGAAAAAGCTCGATATTCTTTGTGCCGACAATATTTGCCGCAAAAAGAAAGGTTTTCGCATGCACGGGGGCAGCATTTGTCAACCTTGGGCGGCGGAGAAGAAAGAAACGCGAGACGTCTTGCGTTTGTGCTTCGATTTTTACAGTGAAATCGAATACAAAGCTCCCGAACTCGCCATCGAAGACGCCGACAAGGTCAGAATCTTTATGAACGGCGTCGAAGTGGAGAAAGTCATTACCGGTTGGTACGTGGATAAAGCGATAGAAAAAGTGGCACTTCCCGACGTTAAAAAAGGGAAAAACGTTTTGGAAGTGATTTTGCCGTTCGGTGAAAATACCGATACCGAGTGGTGCTATTTACTCGGTTCTTTCGGGGTAAAGGTTTGCGGAACGAAGGAAATCATCACCGCTTTGCCCGAAACGATTGCTTTCGGGGATATTACCAAACAGGGTTTCCCGTTCTACGGCGGAAAACTGACCTATCACACCTCTTTCGAAGGAAACGGAAAAGAGGTTTTACTGAGCGTCCCCGTTTTCGAAGCACCCGTTTTGGAAGTCGAAAGTTCGGGCGTCAAAAAAGATATTGCGTATGCGCCGTATTCGGTAAAAATGCCTTCCGAGAAGGGCAAAACGACGTTGGACGTAACGGCGTATATTTCCCGTCAAAACGCCTTCGGCTGTTTACATACCCGCTCGATGAAACGAAAAGACTGTTGCGTGGGACCGTCCTTGTACCGACGTCTAAACGTGGGAGAACGTTCGATGTTTTATCAGATCGTGCCTTGCGGAATTTTAACCCCGCCGAGTATCTTTCTCGATAAATAAAATTGACAAAAAAACAAGAAAAGATTATAATAATAGAAAACTTTTTTATTAGGAGATATTTAGTATGCCGAAAGTTGTACTTGATTGGAAAACCGCAAACGATTTTGTGGTAGATGCGTTTGTCGGGGTGGGTGTACCCGAAGAGGATGCCAAGATTTGTGCCGACGTTCTTTTGGAAAGCGATCGTCGCGGTATCGAAAGCCACGGATGCAATCGTTTTAAGCCCATCTATATCGATAGAATTAAAGACGGAATTCAAAACCCCGTTACTCAGTTTGAAATTATCAAAGAAACCCCCACGACTGCCGTTGTCGACGGACACGACGGTATGGGACAGGTTATCGGCTATAAGGCTATGAGCCTTGCCATGAAGAAAGCCAAAGAATACGGCATGGGCATGGTCGTCGTTCGTAATTCCTGCCACTACGGCATTGCGGGATATTATCCCACCATGTGCACCAAACAAGGTATGATCGGTATCACCGGTACGAACGCCCGTCCTTCCGTCGCTCCCACCTTCGGTGTGGAAGGTATGTTCGGAACCAACCCCCTCACCATCGGTATTCCCACCGACGAAGAATTCGATTTCTTGATCGACTGTGCTTCTTCCATTACGCAAAACGGAAAAATCGAATATTATGCCAGAATCGGAGAAGACGTGCATCCCGGCACCGTTATCGACCAAAACGGGAAACCGGTAGAAGGTGATGCCGGCGTCGCTTTGAAACAAATCCGTAACGGCACCGCCGCTCTTACCACGCTCGGCGGTATCGGCGAAGCCCTCGGCGGTTATAAAGGGTACGGTTACGCTTTGGTGGTGGAACTTCTCTCCGCCGCTTTGCAAGACGGTAACTACGGAAAGGCTTTGGACGGCAAAGACGAAAAGGGCAATAAAGTTCCTTATCATCTCGGTCACTTCTTCATCGCCATCGACACCAACCATTTCTTGGGTGAAGATATTTGCAGAAAGAAGGCGGGCGATATTTTGCGTGCCGTACGTGCTTCCAAAAAAGCACCCGGATGCGACCATATCTTTACCGCCGGCGAAAAGGAATGGAACATTTGGCAACAAAGAAAAGACAGCGGCGTGCCGATTAACGAAGCCGTACAGAAAGAGATGAGTCAGGTTCGTGACGAACTCGGTTTGAAATACGTTTTCCCTTGGGAAAAATAAGGAGATAAAAAATGAATTACGCAGAAGAATCGTTAAAGTGCCATTACAAATGGCAAGGAAAAATCGAAGTCGTTCCCCGTGCGGCGGTGGACAACAAAGAGGCACTCAGCCTCGCTTATACGCCGGGCGTAGCGCAACCCTGTTTGGAAATCCAAAAAGACATCAATAAGTCGTACGAACTCACCCGTCGTTGGAACCTCGTAGCCGTAGTTACCGACGGAACCGCCGTTCTCGGACTCGGCGACATCGGACCGGAAGCCGGTATGCCCGTTATGGAAGGGAAATGCGTATTGTTTAAGGCGTTCGGTAACGTAGACGCCTTCCCTCTGTGCGTTAAAAGTAAAGACGTAGACGAAATCGTCCGTACGGTGCAACTGATAAGCGGAAGTTTCGGCGGTGTAAACCTCGAAGATATTGCCGCGCCCCGTTGCTTCGAAATCGAACGTAAACTTAAGGAAGTCTGCGATATTCCGATTTTCCACGACGACCAACATGGTACCGCCGTCGTCGTTTCCGCTGCCATTATTAACGGCTTAAAAGTGGTTAAGAAGAAGATTACCGATTGTACCGTTGCTTTCTCGGGTGCGGGTGCGGCAGGGGTAGCCATTGCCAAACTGCTTCTTTCCATGGGTGCAAAAGACGTCATTATGTGCGACCGTAAAGGGATTATTTGCGAAGGAAACGAGGGTATGACTCCCGCAAAACAAGAAATCGCTTCTTTCACCAACAAAGGACACCGTAAAGGAACTTTGGCAGATGCCATGAAGGGTGCCGATATCTTTGTTGGTGTTTCTGCACCTGGTATTGTCAGCAAAGAAATGGTTGCTTCCATGAACAAGGATTCAATTCTTTTTGCAATGGCAAACCCAGTTCCAGAAATCATGCCAGATATTGCAAAGGCAGCTGGTGCAAAGGTTGTTGGAACAGGTAGAAGTGATTTCCCAAATCAGGTAAACAATGTTATTGCTTTCCCTGGTATTTTCAAGGGTGCTTTAGAGGGTCGTGCTTCACAGATTACTGAAGAGATGAAGCTTGCCGCAGCAGAAGCCCTGGCTCAGCTCGTTTCAGATGACGAGATTAACGAAGATTTCATTATGCCAGAAGCCTTTGATCCAAGAGTTGCAGACGTAGTTAGTCAGGCCGTAAAGAATCATGTTCGATAAAAATACCGCTTCCCACCCTTATGGTGGGCAGCGGTTTTATTCTCTAAACCAATATTGCAAGGCCACCTATGGCGAGAAGGTTTATCGACTATCACTAAACGGAGGCATGACATGCCCCAATCGTGATGGCACCTATTCACACCAAGGATGTATATACTGTAGCGAAGGAGGCTCTGGAGATTTTGCAGCAACAAGCCCCCTTTCAATACACGATCAGCTTGCTGAAGCCAAGGTGAAAATATCCCAAAAAACAAACTGTAACAAATATATTGCATATTTTCAGGCCTTCACCAACACCTATGCACCTATCTCATACCTAAGAGAATTATTTTTCAGCGCAATCAACGAACCAAATGTGGTTATACTTTCTATTGCCACACGAAGTGATTGTCTATCCGACGAGGTATGTGATTTGCTAGAGGAACTAAACCGCATAAAACCAGTTTGGGTCGAGCTAGGACTTCAGACAATACACGATTCAACGCTCTCGAAAATGAACACGCATACCACGGTTTCACAATATGATATTGCCCTAGCCAAATTAAAAGCCAGAGGGATTGAGGTTATTACCCATCTGATATTTGGTTTCCCTGGTGAAAGCAAAGAAATGATGCTTCAGTCTGTTAATCATGTTGCCCATTCAAGCACTGCCGGAATAAAAATGCATTTGCTCCATATTCTAAAAGGCACCAAGCTTGGCGACATGTATTTGCAAAGCCCTTTTCCAATTTTCGAGTTAGAAGAATATTGCAATTTCATTGTTGATTGTATAGAATTACTACCACCGGACATGGTCATACATCGGATGACTGGCGATGGACCGCGCAATTTGCTTATTGCTCCTATTTGGAGCACTGACAAAAAGAGAGTATTAAATACAATCAATCATCTATTGGTAGAACGAGATACTTATCAGGGGCGCTTATGGACCCCCAATATATAAACTACACAAGGAGAATATATGGCAGAACCATGTACAATTTATAAGCTTACTATATTATATATGCTCGACAAAGCGGGCTTTCCGTTGACCAATACTCAGATTTCCAACTTCTTTCTTGAAAAAGAATATACT
>DCGI01000019.1 GCA_002315475.1 Christensenella sp. UBA1782
TGTTTGCCATGACTTACCTCCTGTATACTTATACAACGACATTCGTACAGGAGGTAAGTCATGGCAAACATTATTGATTTAATCGAAAAGGAAGGGATGAGAACCGATCTTCCCGATTTTCGAGTAGGAGATACCGTTAAGGTATTCGTCAAAGTTATCGAAGGTAACAAAGAAAGATTGCAGGCATTCGACGGCGTCGTTATTGCTCGCAGAAACGGTTCCATTCGTGAAACTTTCACCGTTCGTAAGATTTCTTACGGCGTGGGTGTAGAAAGAACTTTCCCGCTCCACTCCCCGAAAATCGATCGTATCGAAATCATCCGTAAGGGTAAAGCAAGAAGAGCTAAGCTGTATTATTTGAGAGGCCGTACCGGAAAGGCCGCCAAAATTAAAGCCGTTCGTTCTTAATTTCAAAACTAAAAAACTTACTGAAACAACCGTTCGGCTTTCCGAATGGTTGTTTTACTAAAAATGAGGTAAAAATTGATGAAAAAGAAACTTTACACAATTATTTTAGCCGTATTGGTTGTATGTTTTTCCGTTTGCTTGCTTTCGGGTTGTTCGGCAAAAAATAAAAATATACTGACGACAAACGGTAGCGGAGAATTTGCCTACGACAGTTTATCCGATTTACAAAAAGACTTCTCGTTGGACTATTCCGACAGTATCAGTACCGCATCGGAGGTATTTACGTTGTCCTCGACGACGGCAACGGACGGAAGCAAATCCGATTATGTCTTAAAAATCGACACGTCTTCTTCCGGCTACGCTCTTTTAAGTCAAAAAGTAGACTTAACGGTAGGTTGCTATTATTCCATAACGTACGCCATCAACTTGACGAGCATCTCCACCTACACCAGCGGAACTGCTTATGACGGTGTTTTCGTTACCATTTTAGAAGACGAAGATTTCAACTACGATGATAACTCTGTTTATCAAAACAGTACGGGTTCCGGTACATATTCCGTCAGTTTTCGTGCCGGTCAAACGGGAGAAGCAACCATTGCTTTGTGCGTCGGTACCGAAGATCACCCCGTTAAGGCGACGGTAAACGTTACCGAATTTTCATTGGAAAGAATCTCTTATAGTGCTTCCAAAGAAAACGGAGACTATTGGGGTACCTATAAAACCGATTATTACGGCAATTCTTCCCTCTACAACATTATTTATATCGTTTTGGGCGGCTTAGCCGTTATCGGATTATCGATCGTAGGTTACACGATGTTCCGTCGTCATTTGGCTTTGACCTCGGTTGAAAACGAAATGCTCGGAAAAGGATACAAAAACAAATTCTTGTTACAAATGTCTTCTTCGAAAGGTTTGGACGCCGTTTTGATTATCGTCATCGGCTTACTGGTCGGCATAGTAACCAATCTTCTCAGTACCGTTATCGCATCGGGGTATACCTATACCGCAATGGGATACAATTTGAGCGGACTTGCTTCGCAAGCCGTATTTATCTCGAAATACGGTCCGCAATACCTGATTTCTTCCATTGGCGGCGACTTTGCTACCGATAGCGGTTATACCGTTATGAGCGTTTCTTCTTCTCCTTTGCAACTCTATTTCTTAGGTTTTGCGGGATTGTTCGGAAGAATCTTCCAAAAAGGCGACCAGTATCTTGCCACCATGTTCTTCCTTCGTTTGCTCTGCACGCTCGCCGATATCGGAACCGCACTTTTAATTTTCAAATTGGTTTCCAAAAAATCGGGAAATATTGCAGGATTCCTTGCCGGAGCCTTGTACACCGTATTGCCCGTAGTCTTTGCCACGAGCGCACTTTGGGGATATATGGTAAGTATCACAGTTTTCTTGATTACGTTGACTTTCTACTTTATGTTGGAAAACAAATACGTTCTCACCGCTTTGGTCTATTTAGTCGCATGTTTATTCTCACAAGTGGCTTTGTTTGTTGCCCCGATGATTCTGTGCTACACCGTTATGATGTGCATGAAAGACATTAAGAAGGTGATTCCCGCATCCATTATTTTGGTATTGGGATTCGTTCTGTTCTATGCTTTGAGCGTACCGTTCGATATTAACTTCATCCGTGACGGCAATACCTTCTATTGCTTTGAACAAGCATGGGCGGAATTGTACAAAAACGCTCTGTACACTTTGAATGCGTTTAACTTCCAAGCCATACTCGGAAACAACTTCGGCACCATTACGACGGCTTCTCTCGTGGTAACCATCATCTTCATACTATTCATGTTGACGCTTGTGGTAATCGATTACTTCAAATTCAAGAACAGAATGAACCTTATGTTGCTTGCCACCGCATTCATCAACATGATGTTTGTCTTTGCCAACAACATGGCACCTACTTCGATGTTTATTTCCCTTGCTTTGATGCTTGTCTATGCAATCATGAACAAAGAAAAGAGAATCTTCTTCTCCTTCGTTGTTTTCTCGGTATTGAGCTTCGTCAATATTGCTTATTGTGAACTTTTGGTAGACTACACCACCTCATCGGTCGGCGTTTGGGAAGACGGTTCTATCCCGATGTATATCTTCTCCGCTTTGGAAATGGTGTTTGCTCTGTACTACATTTACATCGTATACGATATAGTGGTCAGCAGAAAGATTCGCAAGATTCAACCTTTGAACTTGAAAGTAGGGGATGCCGTTCGTAACAGTTTCTTACGCATGAAGAAGAATTATTACAAACTTCGCATGAAGTCCTCGCACTAAGAAAACAAGGTCATAAAAAAAGACTTAAAGCCACCGCTTTAAGTCTTTTTTTTAGTGCATCAAAATTACACCAAAACAAAACTTCTTTTTATAGAATCGGTTTTATTGACTAAGGCAAGAACGCCCTGTGCACGAAAATCCAACTTGACTAAAAATTTTATCGATTCATCCACCTTAGACAGGTCGGAGTAACGTAAAAGGACGTTTTGGCAGTTTTGTTTAAGTTCCGGAAGAATATCTTTTCGGGATTTTGCAAGTGCCAAAACGAACAAATAGGCAGGGGAATCCACCGCTTTTTGATACATATCTTTTGTAATGTCAAAAAGGGTATACAAAGAAATTCTTTTAATTCTCGCCATGGTATAACGCTTCGTCTTGGCGGCATTTAAGAAATCTTCGAAATGAACGGCATCCAATGCGGCAAGTTTCAGACGGTTATTTAACCCTTCCGAAACGTCGTAATAATTTTCCAAGTCGTAGCCGTTGACTTCTTTCATTTTGTATAAACAAAGGTTTTCCAAAACGGTGGGATCGTTATGCGATTTTTTCAAAAATTCCAAACAATACGGATGTACCGCCTTAGACACTTCTTCCGGCTTATCGTGGCGAATGGCTTGCCGAACGGCGGAAGCGGTAGGGTAGTCGGTATCCATAGAAAGTTCGTCCGCACAACGAATACGTTTTACGGTGTGAATCTTGACGGAAAGATTCATCTTGCGAATGGCGGTGATATAAGCAATCCCCAATACGTTATTCGGATACTCCAATATATCTTGCATATCGGCATAATCGGTATGCGTCTGTGCGTATTCGTGAAGAGCGAGAGAACGAGCTTTCGGGAAGGAGTTTCCTTCCTCTTGAAAACGATTCAAAATCTCTTTATATTCCTGCGGTTCGTTAGACAAAAAGTCTGCCGCTTTTTCCAAAAGAGCGACGTCACCGCACTCGCTCCCGAAGCTGAGATACTCGACATTCGGCAACGCGGCAACCGTTTTGACGGCACCGTATGCAAAATTATCGGCGGGAGAAACGGCATAAATCATGGGCAATTCCACCACCATATCGGCACCGAAACTTACAGCGAGCTGAGCACGTTGATATTTGTCCAATATCGCCCCTTCGCCCCGTTGCACAAAAGAACCGCTCATCGCACAAATAACGGTGGAGCAACCGGTTTCTCGCCTTGCCGATTCCAAATGCCGAATATGTCCGTTGGTTATGGGATTGTATTCACAAACGATAGCAACTGTTTTCAATTTTTACCTCGCAACCACCTCAATACACTTGATTTTTTGTCAAAAAATACCTATAATTAAAGATGGTATATAAATTATAATATATATTTACCTAAAAATAAAGTATTTTTTGGAGGTTCTTATGTCAAAGTTAATGAATCAGATTAAAGAAAAGGCAAAAGCACTCGGAAAAACCATCGTCCTTGCGGAAGGGGAAGAACCGAGAACCATCGATGCCGCCATGAAAATTACCGAAGCGGGGATTGCAAAAATCGTTCTCATCGGTAATTTGGAAAAAATGAAGGAAATTCGCCCCGAAGCCGATTATTCAAAAGTAACCGTTATCAATCCGGCTACCTACGATATCGAGGATTTTGCCGACACCTTATATCAAAGCAAATTGAACAGCAAGAAGCCTTTGACTATGGAACAAGCTCGTTCGCAAATGAGAGACAATCTGTATTTCGGTGCTATGCTTGTTAAAAAGGGTATTGCCGACGGTATGGTTGCCGGTGCCGTCAATTCTACGGGAAACGTTCTTCGTGCCGGTTTGAACGTCATAAAAACGGCTCCCGGTTGCAAAACGGTTTCCGGTATCTTCATCATGTGCTTTGACGGAACTCCTTTCAAAGATAACGAAGCCATGGTTTTCGGTGACTGTGCCGTCAACATTCAACCTACAAGCGAACAGCTCGCCGATATAACGATAAGCTCCGCCGCATCGGCAAAAGCCCTTGTCGGTATCGAAGAACCCCGCGTAGCCATGCTTTCTTTTTCGACCAAAGGCAGTGCCGCTCACGCCGACGTCGACAAAGTCACCGCAGCGCTTGCCATGGTACGAGAAAAGCAACCCGACCTTGCCGTAGACGGCGAATTGCAAGTCGATGCCGCTTTGGTTCCCGCCGTTGCTTCCTTAAAAGCACCCGGAAGTTCGGTAGCGGGAAAAGCCAACGTGTTTATCTTCCCCGACCTCGATGCCGGTAACATAGGCTACAAAATTTGCCAACGTTTCTCGGGTGCCGAAGCCATCGGGCCTATCACACAAGGTTTTGCAAAACCCATCAACGACCTCTCGAGAGGGTGTGTTGCCGATGATATCGTAGGCGTAGTCGCCATCACCGCTCTGCAAAGCGCGGCTCTGTAAAAAAAGGAGAAAATCATGAAAGTATTAGTCGTAAACGCAGGAAGCAGTTCCTTAAAATACCAAGTCATCGAAATGGATAACGAAATAGCCGTCGCAAGCGGAATCGTCGAACAAATCGGTTCGGAAAACTCCAATATCGTCTACAAACACGACGATAAGAAGTACGAACACAACGAAATCGTTGCCGACCATATCACCGCTTTACAAAAAGTCATCGCTTTGCTTTGTGACAAAGAGAACGGCGTTTTGAAGGACATAAGCGAAATCAAAGGCATCGGACATCGCGTACTTCACTCGGGTGAAGACTTCACCGATAGCGTATTGGTAGACGAAAACGTTTTGAAAATCTGTAAAAAGAATAAGGTGTTCGGACCTCTGCACATGCCTGCCAATATTGGTTGCATCGAAGCGTGTCAAAACATTTTGCCCGGTGTACCCAACGTTGCCGTATTCGATACCTCTTTCCATTTGACGATGGAAAAGGATGCTTATATGTATGCCATTCCTTATGAATACTATGAAAAATACAAAATCAGAAAGTACGGTTTTCACGGAACTTCTCATAAATACGTAAGCGAAGCCGTAAGAGATTGGCTCGGAGCGGAAAACTGCAAGAAAATCATAACCTGCCACCTCGGAAACGGTAGCTCTCTCGCCGCCATTAAAGACGGAAAATGTATCGATACTTCTATGGGACTTACCCCTCTGGAAGGTCTTGTCATGGGTACCAGAAGCGGTGATATTGATCCCGCCGTCGTGGAATTCATCGCCACCGTCAAGAAAGTCGACGTTCAGGAAGTATTGAGAATCCTTAATAAAGAAAGCGGCTTCTTCGGCATTTGCCGTGAAAGCGATTGCAGAAGGGTTTGCAAACTCATCGATGCGGGTGACGAAAAAGCCAAGCTTGCTTTGGATATGTTCGCTCACAGCATTAAAAAATATATCGGCAGCTACTTTATAGAGCTCGGAGGACTGGACACCCTCGTCTTCACCGGAGGAATCGGGGAAAACAGCGATTATTGCAGAAAGCTCATTTTGACAGGTTTGGAATGTCTCGGTGTCGATGTTGATTTTGATTTGAATGCCAACATGAAAAGAGGAATCCCCACCGTTATCTCCACCGAAAAATCCAAAGTCAAGGTCGTGGTTCTTCCCACCAACGAAGAATTGGTTATCGCTCGCGATACGGTAAAATTCGGTAATTTGAAATAATTTTGTAAAAAAGTTCAAATACCAATGCAAAATTGTTGACAATAACCAAAATATTCTTTATAATCTTACACGCAATAAAAAGTTAGGGAGGTGCTATTATGGCAGTACCAAAGTGTAAAGTTTCCAAGCAAAGAGGCAATACCCGTTTTGCAAATTGGAAATTAGTGGAAGCGAATCTCGTAGAGTGTGAACAATGTCATTCTTTGATTCAACCTCATAAAGTTTGCCCGAAGTGCGGATATTACAAAGGCAAGCCGGTTGTCATCAAGAAGGAAGCAAAGTAATTTCATTCAAATTATTACAAAAACAAAATCAAGAAGTAGAGGACATTGTTCCTCTATTTCTTATATAAAAAAATAATTTTTATTATGAACAAAATAGTAATCGACGTATACGGCGGGGATTATTCTCCGCAAGAAACCGTAAAAGGTGTAGTGGAAGCATATCGGGAGGAAAGCGATTTTCTTCCCGTTCTTTCGGGCAAACGAGAAGAAATTCTTTCGTTACTTCCCGAAGAATATAAAAAAACATTTATAGTCGTGGATGCGCCCGACGTTATTACCAACGACGACGTTCCC
>DCGI01000101.1 GCA_002315475.1 Christensenella sp. UBA1782
TCCTCGACGACACGTTTACGGGCGGAAAACTTAATGAAGGGAATTATTTCTTGCATGAGGATATTACCTTAACCCAACCCATTCTCATCCCGCCGGACTATACGGTCAATATTTGCTTGAACGGGCATTTGATTAACGCAAACGGGAATACTGCGTTCAAGGCTGCCGGAAATCTAAACATTTATAACTGCGATACGAAGACCGAACACAAGTATTCCGTTGACGAAACGACCTACCTCGCTACGGTAGGCACAGGCGACAAGACCTTTAAGGGCGGTGCCATTTATAATGCATCCGGCAAATACGGTTCCGTCGTAACCACTAAAGAGGGAGACAGCGGAAGTGAAATGCATGGAGTCAACTCCAATCAAAAGGTAACCTTAAACGGCGTAACCGTCATCGGTAACAAGATTTACTCGTCGGATGCCGGAAAAGATACAGTACGGTATGATGCCGGTATCATCACCGCTCAAAACGTAACGATGACGGACTGCAATATTATTCATAACTATACGCAAAGAATCATTACCGATAGCACGACTTCTTTGGAATCCAACGGACAAATCGTGTTTGCTGAAAAGGATGCCGTATTGAATAACGTTACTATTGCGAACAACTATTGCAAAGTTCTTTCTTCCGCTTCCATAGATGTAGAAGGCGGTATCTTACAAGCGAAAAACGTGACTGTTACGAACTCCAAGTTTATAGGAAACAAGATTGATGACGTCGCACGCTTGCGCGGTGGTCTTATTTGTGCCAATTACGGCGATGTTGTTGAAATAACCAAGACGGAAATTGCGGACAATAAGATATACGCATATTACGTTCTTGAAGGCGGTCTTATTGAAACAAATAATGAAGGATTGACGATGAGTGAGGTCAATATTCACGATAACCTCGTCACGCAAAGCGACAACCAGAAAGACGACGGTATTTTTATTCAGGGCGGTTTAATCTATACGAATTACTTGAATACGGTTACTAATTCCAAAATCAACAAGAATACGATTGATTTTGCCAAAGCCGACAAAATGGAAGGTGGTCTTATATTCGTTACGAATATGGATTCAACGAAAGATACTTTGATAAAGAGTACCGAGTTTAATACCAATACTTTCGGAATGAAGTTCTATGAAGCGGGCGTGTTCGGTAATTTTTCGGGCTTTGTGATTCGGGTGAAATCCAATGGCGGATACAATTCCCGTTTCGTTTTGGAGGACGTCACCGTAGATAAGAATACGGCAACGGGTAGCATGCTAAGAGTAATGGGCATGTTGGCTTTACTCAATGCGGATCTCAAGAACTTTACCTGTACGAATAACACCATCACGAACGATTATGCCAAAGCCGAACCGGATAATTTCAGCGGTGTCTGCAACTACGACAGAAGAACCAATATGACGGGACTCGTTACGATTGACGGCAACTTATATAACAAAAAACAAACGAACTTCATTGTTTGCCAAGGGGAAACTCTTCAATATGCTATTATCGATACGGAAGGATTTGACAAACTATCCAAAATTGGCTTTACGGTCATTGATATGGATGATTACGAAAAAATGCTTTGTGCCAAAGACGGAAAGGATTATTTGCCCGATTCGTTCGTATCCGACGATCTCCAATGCTATATGAAAGCCGAAGGAAACGACGTTTATACAATCAACCGTATCAAGAAACATCCTTCCGACAAAAACGAATATGCGTTTGAAGTTGATTGGACGGGTTATAATTATTCGCAAACCTATCAATGGTACCGAGTGTCGACTACCGACGTAGCGGTATCCGGGCAAACTTCGGCGAAATTCGATCCCGAAGACGTTGTTTTTGGTGAATATTATTGTGTCGCTTCGGGCAAAAACGGAAACGTGGTAGAGTTTACTCTTACGAGTAAAACCATTGAATTCACGCCCGAATACACCGAACCCGAAGAACCTAATAATTATACTTACGGTTACGATAAAAAACAGACGGACAAAAACAACATTGCCGTTTCGTTTAAGTGGTATGAATTGGTCGAAAGCGAGAAGACACAAGAAGTTTCCGGTCAAACGGCCGCCAAACTGACACCGCCGAAGAAGGGTACTTACTACTGCGAAGCGACCTATACCGACGATTACGGCACGACGGTCGTTAAGACGACGCCCTTTACCACAACGGAATACACCGTCGTTTACGACTTGAACGGTGCGGATGGGACGGCTCCGTCGGATACCGAGAAATACCTCTTGAATAACGGTATCACCTTGGTAGGTACTCTCGGCGCAGACGTCAAGAAAGAAGGGTTTACGTTCATCGGTTGGAGTTTGACCGATACCGCCGTAACGACGCTTTCTTCTTACGCGCTCGCTTACGACGATATCAGTTCGGGCAAGGTTACCTTCTACGCCGTATGGCAAATAGACGGTTGGAAGTTTACCGAAGTGACCGCCACCAACAAAGTGACGGACGAGTATATTCCCGTTTTTGTCAACAATAAGTATACACTCGACGAAATCTTCCATTCTGCCAAAATCAGCAACGGCGGCGAGTTTACCGACGAAGTATATGTTATTTATGCGCATGAGGTAAAGTATGAAGATAATGCTCAGGAATCTACCCTGAAAGAACAGGTTATTACTTATTATTATCTCTACTATAATTTGTCCGAATTGTCGGGTGGCTCGATAAGTTCTTGCAAAAATCTCGGCGAGGCATACGATTCTTTCAAAAAAGATAGTAAAGATGCAAAAATATACGCAGTAGGCGATCTGAAAACGAGAATTTTGGATACCGATTATACGGGCACCAAACAAACCTATACGTACGATGCCAAGAGTCATGCTTTTGCAATAAAGGGCACGCAATTGACCTTTACGGTAGAATACCGCCAAACGGACGCATGGTCTAAAGTATGGACGGAAACCGTACCCACGAACGCCGGAACGTACGATGTCAGAATCACCAGAGAAGAGGACGATACCTATGCTCCGTACTATAAAGAATGGAGTGAAGGTTTGGTCATCAATCGTCGCATTATTACGGTAGACGAAATTACTTTGTGCAAAGACGACTTTACGTTTAACGGTGAGGATCAACTCACGTCCATAACGGCTTCTTACAAAAACGTTTCCAATCAAACGGTTGCTTTGAAGTTAAGTTCTTGTTTCCCTGCCAATAAAGAACTTGTCAATAAAGTATCCTCTCCGCAAAGGAGCATTTCGGCGCAATTGTTGAAAAGTAAATCCATCTTTATCGAGGCGGGAAAGTATACGGTAAAATTCTATTTCGCCGATAATGACACCGAAAGTAAAAACTATTATTTGGTTGAGGACGGAAAAACCAGTTACGGTACGACGTATACGATGAAAGCCAAAGAAATAACCATCGATTGGGCTTCGGACGACTTTACCTATAACGGGAACGTGCAAACGGTAACCGCTTCTTATAAGGATGTCAACGAGGACGATATTACTTTGACGGTTTCTATCGATGAAGTATTTAAGAATGCCGGCAAATACACCGCAACGGTAAGCTTTGAAAACGGCGAAACCAACTACAAGTTGCCGACGACGGTAACGAAAGAATACAATATCGCCAAAGCCACCTACGATATGGATGACGCCGAGTGGAATTATACGAGCGTATTTACTTATGACGGAGAAGAAAAAGCCGTTGCCGTTACGGGATTACCCGACGGCGTTACCGTTGCTTCTTATACGGACGACGCCAAGACCGATGCGGGAAGCTACACCGCCAAAGTAACCTTTGCCTACGATACGGCAAACTATAATGCCGTCACGCTCGACGATTTATCGTGGGAAATTTTGCCCAAAGAAATCGTCATTGAGTGGGCTTCGGACGACTTCACCTATAACGGGAACGTCCAAACGATAACCGCTTCTTATAAGGATATCAACGAGGACGATATTGCTTTGACGGTTTCTTTCGATGAAGAATTTAAGAATGCCGGCACCTATACGGCGACGGCAAGCTTTGAAAACGGCGAAACGAACTATAAACTACCCGAAATCGTAACGGTTTCCGTTACGGTCAACAAACTCGCCGTCAACGAACCTACCGTAATCGGTATCTATAAGTATTCGGGCGAAGTTCAAACGTTGCAACTGAGCGGATTGGAAGACTATATGTTCCAAGCAGGCACGTTAAGTGCCACCGAAGCGGGCATATACACGACGACCGTTACCCTCGACGACAACCATGAATGGGCGGAAGGTAGCGACGGTGTCATCACTTGGGAAATCAGAAAGGCGAGCATTGCGCCCGTACAACCCAAACCCGAACAGGGAGAACCGACGGAAGAAGTGAAAAAGGATGACGTTGTCGTAGAAGCGGAAGACGGCTTTACCTCCGACATTTCCATCACCATCGAAGTCAAAGAAAAGGACGTCGTTTCCGAAAAAATTGCGCAAGGCGATACGATTATTGACTACTACGCCATAGCCGACGAAGGAAAGAAACTGCAAAGAAACGAAAAAATCGGTGCGGTTTATAACGTAGAACTCGTCCAAACCATAAACGGAGTAGCGAGCGTAGTCAATCTCGGCGATATTGCTCCCGACACGACCGTTCGCGTCAAGATGTTGATTCCGAAAGACGTTGACGTTTCTAAGGTAACCAGAATCCTTCACGTTACCTCTGCCAACGAAATCGAAGTCCTCGACTTTGACGCCTCTCGCATCGACGAGAACGGCTACTACGAAATCGAAGTAAGCAGTCTTGCCGAATTCGCCTTCGTCTATGACAACGATTATATCCACTGGATTATCCTTGCCTTGCTCCTTGCCTTCGTGCTGTTCGCAACCCTCCTTTGGTTTGTGTTCAAGATTCGTGCGTTCCGAAAAGACGGCAAATTGCAAGTAGCCCCCGTTATCGGCTTCGGCTTAGATCTCGTCGGCATGATTGTTCTTGCTTGCTTTGCCCTCTGCGTCATTTGTTGGGTACTCCTCGCCGTCAACTTCGTGTTGCTCGTCCTCGCCGTACTGTTGTAC
>DCGI01000020.1:0-28635 GCA_002315475.1 Christensenella sp. UBA1782
TGAACGTCGAAGTCTGTCGGGACGGAAAGATTTACAGAATAGAATTCCATTCTCCCATGGATGCGAACGGTAAGGTTTCCAGCGGTATCGTAAAAAAACCTCTTGAAGTGATAGGAAAAACGAAAGAGCACGGTACGAAAGTAACCTTCAAACCCGACGATAAAGTATTCGATACGGTTGAATTTAATGCTACGGAAATCATTACAAAACTTCGAGAAATCGCCTTTTTAACTCCGGGAATCAATATTACTTTTAAGGATAACCGACAAGGAGACACCGAACAAGCCTACGACTTTTTCTACGTCGGCGGTCTTGTCGATTTCGTCACCTATCTGAACGACGGCGTGGGTGAAACGCAAAATAAACTCTGTTTTATCGAAGGCGAAAAGGATGATTTCCGCGTGCAACTTGCTTTTCAGCATACCTCCAGTTACAGCGAGCGGTTTTATAGTTTTGTCAATAATATCCGTACGATGGACGACGGAACGCACGTGACCGGCTTCCGTTCGGCTTTTACACGAGTCATGAACGATTTTGCCAAAAACACAAACTTTTTCAAAGGCAAAGAAAGTCCTTTGACGGGCGATGATTTCCGGGAAGGCTTGACGGGTGTACTGACGATTAAGATGAAGAATCCGCAGTTTGAAGGGCAAACGAAGTCCAAATTAGGCAGTCCGATTGCGAAAACTTCGGTGGAGAGTATCGTTTATGAAAAGCTTTCCGAGTTTTTTGCCGTTCCGAAGAACAAGGGTGTCGGCGATTATATTTTGAAAAAAGCCGTAGACGTGGCGAGCGTTCGCGAAGCCAGTCGGAGAGCTGCCGAAGTGGAGAGAAAAAAGAACAGCATTACCGGTATGGCTTTGATCGGAAAGTTTGCTTCTTGTACGGGAAATAATGCCGCACTGAACGAACTGTTTATCGTAGAGGGTGATTCGGCAGGCGGTAGCGCCAAACAAGGACGGGATCGTAGAACGCAGGCGATTTTACCGTTACGCGGTAAACCGTTAAACGTCATGAAAGTTACCAGACGGGATAAAATCTTCGAAAACGAGGAAATACGTACCATGATTGCCGCCTTAGGAACGGGTATCGAAAAGAGTTTCAAAATTGAAGATTTGAAATTCCACAAAATCATCATTCTGTCCGATGCCGACTACGACGGTTATCATATCAGAACATTGTTGTTGTCCTTCTTCTACAAGATGATGCCCGATTTGATTCGTGCCGGACACGTTTACGTGGGTATGCCGCCTCTCTATAAGGTGGAAAAGAAAACCCGTATTGCTTACGCCTACGACGACGAAGAATTGGATACCCTTGTCGAAGACATGAAGCAGGTCGCCGGAGAAATGCACATTCAGCGGTACAAAGGTTTGGGTGAAATGAGCAAAGACCAACTTTGGGATACCACCCTGAATCCCAAAACGAGATTATTGATGCGTGTTACCATCGAAGATGCGGCGGAAGCCAGCGAGTTGATTGACACGTTGATGACGGAAGGTGCCGACAAGCGGAAAGAGTATATATTCCGCCACGCGAAGTTTAATCGCGTAGACAACTTTGCGTTGAAATACGGAGGTAAAAACTAATGCCTAAGAAAACAAGCGTTCCCGAAGAACCCATTACCGAGAGAATCGTAGATAAACCGTTGGA
Organism: Christensenella sp. UBA1782; assembly: GCA_002315475.1. Classification (GTDB taxonomy): domain Bacteria; phylum Bacillota; class Clostridia; order Christensenellales; family DTU072; genus CAG-1782. The sequence continues at coordinate 1,654 of DCGI01000020.1, forward strand.
AAAAGCGGTTCATGAGTTTATGATGCCGTACGCCGAGTCCATTATTTTGGATCGTGCCTTACCGCGTGTCGAAGACGGATTAAAACCCGTTCAACGTCGTATTTTGTACACCATGCACGAATTAAACATTCGTCCCGACGGACCGTATAAAAAGTCCGCTCGTGTCGTCGGTGATTGCTTAGGTAAATATCATCCGCACGGCGATTCTTCCATATACCAAGCTATGGTAAACTTAGCACAGGACTTTAACATGCGGAATCCTCTCGTCGACGGACAGGGGAACTTCGGTTCCATTGACGGTGACGGTGCTGCTGCCATGCGTTATACCGAAGTGAGAATGGAAGCTCTTGCGGTGGAAATGTTGCGGGATTTGGAAAAAGACACCATAAAATGGGTAAAGAACTTCGATGACAGTTTGAACGAACCCGACGTATTGCCCGCCGCTTTCCCCAACCTTTTGGTCAACGGTGCGATGGGTATAGCCATCGGACTTGCCACCAAGATTCCCACCCATAACCTTACCGAAATTATTGACGGTACCATTGCCCTTATCGAGAATCCGAACATGAAGATTCAAGATATGTTAAAAATCATAAAAGGTCCCGATTTCCCGACGGGAGGATACGTCGTCCCCGAAGACTCTTTCGAAGAAATCTATACGACCGGACGCGGAAAATTCTTCATGCAAGCCAAAGCCGGCATTGAAGCGGACGGGAACCGTCAAAATATCGTCATTACCGAGCTTCCTTACGGCGTCAATAAGAGTACGTTACAGATCCGTATCAAGGATATTCGGGAGGAGATGACGCAAAAGGATAAAAATAATATTTTTGCAGGTATTCAACAAATCGTCGACGAATCGGACAGAAACGGTATTCGTGTCGTCATCCGCTTAAAAAGAGGGGAAGACGCTACCGCCATTTTGGAAGAACTCTACAAGAAAACCGATTTGCGCTGCAAGTTCAGCGTCAATATGGTTGCGATCGCGGACGGGCGTCCGCAACAGTTGGGATTGATTCCTATACTGAATTATTACATTGCGCACAGACAAAACGTCATTCTGCGCAGAAGTCAATACGAACTCGCCAATGCCAAAAAGAGAGAACATATTTTGGAAGGGTATTGCATTATTCTTCCCGACATCGACGGCGTCGTCGCCATTATTAAGTCCAGTACGTCCCGTTCGGACGCCAAAGAAAAACTCAGAGCGAAGTATTCTTTGTCCGAAAAACAGGCAGATGCCATATTGGAATTAAAACTTGCCAACCTTACCCGTTTGGAAGTAAACAGAATCGAAAAAGAACTTGCCGATTTGAAAAAGACCATCGAAAGATTGAACTGCATCATCGGCAGCAAGAAGGAACAATTAAACGTCGTCAAGCAGGAACTGACGGAAATCAGAAACAAATACCGCTCCAAGAGATTATCGACCATTGCGGATTCTTTAGAATCTTTGCAATACAGAGCTTCCGAAGTGGGTAACCAAAGTTTCAAGAACGGATACCTTATTCGCAGTATGGACGGTTCTATTAAGTTTTTAAGTCCTTTGGAATACATGAAGTCCAACGATTCCGAACCTACCACCGAAAAGGAAATTAAGTCGGAGTTTTTACGTTTGGAAGAACCCGTACAAACCTACGGATTTGCAAGCGACGGTACTTGTTATAAACTGGATTTATCCAAAATGCCGGACAGCAGAATACAGGATAAAGGCTTTAAGCCGTCCGATTTTAACGAAGAAGCCGATAAAAAATCGTACTTTGTGAAGGTATGCGCCTTCCGTCCGGAAGAGGAAAATCAAGAACTCTATTTCTTCACAAAGCAGGGCATGGTGAAAAAATCGCTTGTCAACGAATGTATCGTTTCTAAAGATTTCTACCAAGTCATGGTTTTGAAAGAGGGGGATGAACTCTTAAACGTGGAAGTCCGTCAACCGAACACCACCATTTTGTTTGTTTCCGACGACGGTATGGCGTTAAACGTAGTACATGACGAATTTAACGTAACGGGAAGAAAAACGGGCGGTGTCATCGGTATGTCTTTGAACGACGGTGCTTCGATTGTATTTGCCGGACAGGAAGAAGGCGATTCGATGGGTTATATCGAAGGCGATATGGGTATCATCAGTGACGGCGGCTTTGCCAAACGTATCGTTGCCGGAACCATCGATTTGTCCGCAAGAGCAAGAAAAGGTTTGAAAATCATGGAGCTCGGCGCAAAATCCAAAATCGTCTACGTTACCGTCATAAAAAGAGAACAATATGCCGTAGCTTTGTTGGATAAAGACGGGAATATTTTCATCACCAATACCGAAGAATTCCTGTTGGACAGAACTCGTATCGGTAAAGGAAAACCGTTGCCTTGTTCGGCGGGTTGCGTCCTTGCTTCTACGCACAGAACGGAAGTATAATATCGAATTATGAAAAAGGTTCTTCTCTTGCTCGTGTGTTTCGTTGTATTGCTCGGGGTACTTTCGGGTTGCAACGAGGAGCAAGCGGAAGAACTTTTGCAGGCAAGCGAAATCGACGGATTGTTCGAATTGGTGGAGCGAAAGGTCGTATGGTTCGAGTGGCTCAAGACCTACAATCCCAATAAACCGCTTGCCGTATTTTTTCATGGGGAAGGGGAAGAAAGCTTTTCTTTATCTCTTGACAGAACCGCTTATACCCAAGAAGTATTGACGTCCTCTTGCGGATGGCGGGGAAACGGATTGATTTCCAATCAACAAAAAACGAAATACGACTTGACTTCCTATTGGACGGATATTGCCGGGTATAACGTTCTTATTTTTCATTGGGAAAAGTTTGCCGAAGAGGAATCTTATACGGCGATTCTTTCGAAACTGTTATCGACGTATAGACTACGCTATCGAGAGAACGGCGACTATCACTCGTTCGGCTCCGTTCCGCTCGTAAAAGTTTTTGCCGCGCTGTATTTGTCGGAAATGAATAAAGCCGAAGTATCGTCGCAGGAAATTCGGTTTGTCGGAAACGGAACCGGTGCCGTCCTGTGTGAAGCTTTGGCGACGTATATAAGCAAGTTGGACGGCACGAATAGCTACCTCCCCTATCGCATTACGTTGTGCGACGCCCCTCTTTCGGCGGATGCTTTACCGTTTCAAACCGAAATAATATCATTGCAAGAGCCGTCCGTTTTGGATTTTTTAACCGCTTGTAACGACGTTCTTGCCCCCAAAGGCGTGGCGTTGGAAGTGGTGGAAAGTCAAGAAATCGGTACCGATGTTTCTTATGCGTATACTTATAGCAACGACAGGACGCAGGCTTTGGAATCTTTCAAATCGAACGTTGCGTATTTGGCACTTTCGGAAAGGTATTCCGTCGACGAGAGTTTTTCGGTTTGCAAAACAAAAAAACGTATTGCTATGGATTGGTATATGTATTCGGTACTCGGCAGCGACGATGAAACGGTCGGTAATCCCACAGACGAAAGTTCGGTTTCGTATAACAGAGGGAATTGGGGGAGCAATTTTCGACGTCCCGTTTTGAACGACCGAGTTTTTTCGGAAGGTACGAATTATATTTATACCGATTATGCCGTTTCGGCTTGGACGCCTACGGCGTACATTCGAGCCTTTCGAGGCGTCTCGTTTTATCAAAAAAAAGCCGAAAGCGTTATCGGTACCGACAAAAACGGTCGAAAGCAGTATTTATATTCCGATTATGTTTTGGAAAAATTCTCCTCCGAGAATCGACAAGTGTCCGATAGACGAGATTGTACGATTTTTTGCGGTTATGTCTATTATGACAGGAATCAAGACGGCTTGATGAACGAAGGCATCGTATCGTTTCGGCAAGGTAGCAAAATCGTGATAACCCTTACCTACGAAACGACGGTCGGCACCCGTATCGTGCTTTCGGAAAAGAAAGTATCTTCCGCGCAAGACGGCTTTTTTATGATTCGTTTTGTTGACGGGGAGGGTGATATTCGTATCACGTCGTCGGAAGGATACGCCGAAATACAAGGGTTTAACGTTGCGACAAGAGAGTATTCGCTATACTTACGATACGAATACGAAAAAGGCTATACCAATTATGATGCGGAAGCTTATTCCTCTTATTCCTATGAACGTGCTTGGGGAAACGGTTTTTCGAAAAACGTCGTTTCGTTTACCTTAAAACAAGATTCTGTGCACGCTACCTACGTGTATAACTGCTTGATTACCGATATGGAGTAAAAATGAAAGGGAAAATCATCGTCAACGGCTATTATTTCGGGGAAAGCGAGCAATACCGTTGCCGTCGTCTGACGGAAGAGTTTGCACGCAGAGGTATTACGGTCGAGGTGGAACGTAATGCATCGGTTCACGCCGTCGGCGAAACCTTCGATTGCGATTTTGCTCTTTTTTTCGATAAAGATATTTACTATTGTAAAATGTTGGAAAATGCCGGCATCCCCGTTTACAATTCTTCTTTTGTGTTGGATGCGACCGACGACAAAGGCAAAACGGCGGTTTTTCTCGCTAAGACGACATCGGTGGAAATGCCGAAAACCATTTTGGCACCCAAACAGTTTTTTTATCAAGAGGATAGGGATTATCTTCGCTCGGTCGGGGAATCGCTCGGTTACCCGTACGTCGTAAAAGAAGTTTTCGGTTCGTTGGGCGAACAGGTGTATTGGGTGCGTTCTTTTGAAGAAGGTTTAACTTTGTCGCAAAAAATCGGTACGAAACCGCATTTGTTTCAAGCTTTTCGCTCGGAGAGTTACGGCAAAAGCGTGCGTGTCCTTGTCGTCGGTAAAAAGGCGATAGGAGGTATCTTGTTACAGTCCCGAGGGGATTTTCGCAGTAATGCGCATTTGGGCGGAGAAGCCTCGATTTTCGAGCTTCCCTGCGAATACGTAAAAAAGGCGGAAGAAGTTGCTGCCGCACTCGATGCCGTTTATTGCGGTGTGGATTTTTTTGCCGATAAACCCATTCTTATCGAAGTCAACGGCAGTGCCTATTTTTCGGAATTCGAAAGAATCACCGGCATAAACGTTGCCGAAATTTTTGTAGAAAACGTTATAAACGATATAGCTTCTCGCCCTTACAGGGAATGACGTAATAAAACAGAACGGCAAGAAGGACGGACACGAAGTCCAAAATCGGCTGTACCAGCATGATTCCGTAGAGCGGATAAGCCATGTTCATCAAAATCATAAACGGAATATCCAACGTTCCTTTTCGGAACAGAGTAACGATCATCGCGCGAGAACTCTTGTCTTTGGCTTGAAAAACGGCTATAAAGATAAACATAACCGAAAGGAGAGGCATTGCCATACAGTGCAAACGAATAAATTGGGTTCCGTAGGCGATGGTTTCGGCATCGTTTATAAAGAAAGTCATTAAGTTTCCCGCAAATATTTCGTAGAAAATCAAAAATACAGCACCAAGACCTATGGTTAAAATCAAAGAAAAACGAATGATTTGTTTGACACGCACGTTGTTTTTTGCGGAATGGTTGTAGGACAGTAAAGGCAGGATCCCCTGCGACAGACCTTGAGCGATATGCGCCGGTACCAAGTCTACTTTTTTTACGATACCCAACGCGGCAATGGAAGCTTGCCCGTAAGAAGATATTAAAAGGTTCAGAACCACGTTGGAAAGGGTGGCGCAGAAAGTCATGGCGGCATTGGGGAGTCCGATAAAAACAGCTTTGCCCGCAAGATTTTTTCGGAGGGTAAAGTATTTCGGATGAAAAGACAAAACCGTTTTTTTGCGGTTTATTCCGATATAAATCAAAAAGTAGAGAGTGGCTACGCCGTTTGAAATGGCTGTCGCTAAAGCGGCACCCGCACATTGCATATTCAAGCCCCAAGGAAATATAAAGATAGGATCCAAAATGATATTCAGAACGGCACCGATTGCCATGCCTATACTGGCTTGCGTGGCTTTTCCTACCGCACGAATCAGATGCCCGAGTACGACGGAAAGAACGGTCGGAATACCCCCGACGACAATCGTCCATAAAACGTAATCGGAAGAATAGTCGAGCATGGCACCTTCTTCGGAGCCGAGCAAACGCAAAATCGGCGTACGGGTGAATAATAGAATTAAACTGTACAAACCCGTAACGATTACGGTTATCCAAAAAGCAAAGGAAGAAATCTTTTTGACTTCATCGTATTGTTCGATACCTAACTTTCGGGAAATCAAACTTCCGCTTCCTACACCGAAAAGGTTGGAAAGTACCGTCAACATTAAATACAAAGGTAAAACCATCGTTACGGCGGCGACTTGCGTGGTATCTCCCGTCTGTGCGATAAACCATGTGTCCGCAAGATTATAGACGATGGTGATAAGTTGTCCGATAATGGTAGGCAAAGCCAAAATTAAAACCGATTGATAGACGGGTTTCGTTTCGAACAGTGCCTTGTCTTTTTCCGAAAGTTTTGTCATAATCCTATTATATGCCACATTTCCGAAAATCGCAAGTTCTCGACGACATTTCTCGACGAACTTAAAGCGAAACTAAATAGTATTGCTTTTCTATCATGTAAATGTTATAATTTTCTTATGAAAAAAAAAATTTGGTTTCAAAAATATAAACCCTATGTAAAAAAGTATTGGTACTGCTTTATTTTGGCACCCTTCTTTATGGTGCTGGAATCGTGCGGAGAATTCATTTTGCCCTACCTGAATGCCAATATCATTGATATCGGCGCGGCAAACGGCGACATTGCCTATATCGTCGAAAACGGCGTATTTATGGTATTACTTGCCCTTGCCATGCTTCTTTTCGGTATTCTCGGTGCAAACTTTGCCATTCGCGGCTCCAATCGGATGACAACGGGTTTGCGTGCCGATGTTTTCAAAAAGGTACAGAAGTTTTCTTTCTCGGATATCGATAAATTTACCACCGGTTCCATCATTACCAGAATCACCAACGATATTACGCAGATACAAAACTTTACCCAAACGCTTTTGAGAGGAATGTTCCGTAGTCCCGTTATGTTGGTCGGTGCCGTCGTTATGTCGTTTTCGTTGAATTCCTCGGTGGCGTGGGTGATACTTGCCGTCGTACCGCTGTTGGGACTTGCCATTTTCGGAATAATCATGATAACCGCTCCCCGTTACAGCGTCATGCAGAAACAATTGGACGAAATGAATACCGAGATTAAAGAAACGGTTACCAACGAGCGTGTTATTAAATCGTTCGTGCGAGAAGATTTTGAAAAAAAGAAGTTTCACAAAGTCAACGAAAAACTCGTTGAGAAAAGTATAGCCGCATTAAAAATGATGATTTTGTTGCAACCGATTTCCGCATTGGCAATAAACGTAACAACCCTCGCCGTAATTTGGCTCAGCGGCAAACAAATTATGCTCGGCACTATGGAAATCGGCACGCTTACCGCACTGATTACCTACCTAAGTCAAATTTTGACCGCTTTGAATTTCGTCGCCATGATTGTTCTGCAAGGAACGAGAGCCAATGCTTCCGATAAAAGAATTTCCGAAATCATGAATAACGAAGTGTTATTAAACGACGATAACGCTCTTTATCCCGACCACGAGATTCAAGAGGGGAGTATTACGTTTGAAAACGTATCTTTTCGGTATTACAAAAATTCGCAGGAAAAAGCTTTGGACAATATTAGTTTTTCCATAACGGGAGGCGAACTCGTCGGTATCATCGGTTCGACGGGTAGCGGGAAAAGCACCCTCGTTTCCATGATTCCTCGTTTATATGACGTTGACGAAGGGCGGGTGCTTGTAGACGGAATCGACGTAAAAGATTTATCGCTGTTTCGCTTGCGGGAAAGTGTGGCGATGGTACTGCAAAAGAACGTTCTCTTTTCGGGGACGATTGCCGAGAATCTGTGCTGGGGTAAGGAGGACGCAACCGAAGAAGAAATGCAACGGGTTTGTAAAATAGCGCAGGCAGACGGTTTTATTCGTTCTTTTCCGAACGGGTATGAAACCGAATTGGGACAAGGGGGTGCCAATCTGTCGGGAGGTCAAAAACAACGTTTATGTATCGCAAGATCCTTATTAAAGGATCCCAAAATCATAATTTTAGATGATTCTACCAGTGCCGTTGACACCGCTACCGACGCATCGATTCGGTATGCTTTTCGGACGGAACTTCCGCATATTACCAAGATAATCATTGCACAAAGAATCAATTCCGTTATGGATGCCGATAAGATTATCGTTATGGATGACGGTAAAATCGTCGGTATGGGAAAACATAAAGACCTACTTGCTTCTTGTAAAACGTATCAGGAAATCTACTGGTCGCAGAAGGATAAGGAGGAAGAAGATGAATAGAAACGAACGCTTGCAACAGAAATACGGTGAACTTAACCCTACGCAACGTCCTCCGAAAGAACTGAGTATGCCACGAAGGGGCGGCGGTCCCATGGGGCGTGGATTCGGAGAAAAAAGTAAGCCGAAAAACTTGAAAAAAACGGTGAAAAGAATGTTTGCTTATCTTGCGAAAGAAAAACGCTTGTTTATCTTTTCCCTTTTTTGCTCGTTACTTTTTACGGCGGCATCTCTTGTTTCCTCGTATATGCTTCGCCCCATTTTGAATAACTATATTTATTACGATGCCAATAATCCCGATATTTCGGTACGTCTGACGGGACTTGCTTACGGCGTCTTTTCGATGGCCGGTGTTTATGCCGTATCCCTTCTCAGTCAGTGGTTGCAACACAGGATTATGTTGGTCGTGTCGCAACGTTCTTTGAAAAGGATGCGTCAGGATTTGTTTAACAAATTGCAAAATTTACCGATTGGGTATTTTGATAAAAATCAAACGGGCGATATTATGAGTCGTTTTACGAACGACGTCGATATGCTCGGTGAAATGTTAAATACCACGCTGATTCAAATTATTTCGGGATCCGTCACTTTGATAGGAACCACCGTTTTGATGTTTTATACCAATTATATATTGGGACTCATAACGTTGGTTTTGACACCGCTTTTAACGTTGACGACGTCCAAAATATTAAAAAGGGGACGGAAAGCTTTTTCCAAACAACAAAAAAGTTTGGGAACGTTAAACGGTTTTGCCGTAGAAAATATTTCGGGACAAAAAGTCGTAAAAGTTTTTAATCGGGAAGAACAATGCGTAGAAGAATTCGAGTATCTGAACGGAGAACTCTGCGAAGCGCAAATCAAGGCGCAGTTCAATACCGGCATCATGGGGCCGGTTACGCAACAACTTTCCAATTTTATTTTCGCCGTCAATGCGTGCGTTGGTGCCGTTTTGGTGGTAATAATGGGTTTTGATATCGGTGGATTGACCGTCGCCGTGAATTATACCCGACAGTTTGGCAGACCGATTAATGAAATTTCCATGCAAATGAATACCGTTTTTTCCGCTCTTGCGGGTGCGGAACGTGTCTTTGAAGTTTTGGATACCGAAGAAGAAAAGGACGGTGAAACGGTTCATGTCGATTCCATTCAAGGCAATATAGAAATTAAGAACGTCCATTTCGGGTATGTTCCCGGTGTGCCCGTTTTGCAAGATATTTCTCTGTACGCCAAACCCGGACAAAAAATAGCATTCGTCGGTTCTACGGGTGCGGGAAAAACAACGGTTACCAATCTTTTATCACGTTTTTACGATATAGATAGCGGAGAAATTACCGTAGACGGGATTCCGTTGGAAAAGATCCCACGTTCGGTTTTGCGGAAGAATATTGCTATGGTTCTGCAAGATACCCACCTTTTTACGGGGACGGTACGGGAAAATATTCGATACGGAAGACTGGATGCCACCGACGAAGAAGTAGTTCGGGCGGCAAAGATAGCGTCCGCACATTCCTTCATTATGCAATTGGATAAAGGCTACGACACCGTTTTGGAAAACGACGGTGCCAATCTCTCACAAGGGCAAAGACAATTATTGAATATAGCGAGAGCAGCCATCAGCACAGCCCCCATATTGATTTTGGACGAAGCCACGAGTTCGGTCGACACGAGAACGGAACGCCATATCGAAGAAGGAATGGATGCGTTAATGGAAAACAGAACGACGTTTGTCATTGCACATCGACTTTCTACCGTTCGAAAATCCAATGCCATTATGGTTTTGGAAAAAGGAAGAATCATCGAAAGAGGAACGCACGAAGAACTTTTGCAAGCGGGTGGCAGATATGCCGACTTGTACAATGAAATTATAGAATTGAATTAGAAAAAACTTTTTTCTAAAATATAAAGGAAAAGGGTTGCCAAACCTAAAAAAATAATGTATAATACAGAGGCTTAAAAAGTTCGACCAAAGGAATGGAGAGATGTCCGAGAGGTCGAAGGAGCACGACTGGAAATCGTGTGTACTGCGAACCAGTACCATGGGTTCGAATCCCATTCTCTCCGCCATTATACAAATAGGACAGTTTTCGGACTGTCCTTTTTGTATAATAACATAAAGAAAAGAGAGGGATTCGAACGGGCGGATAGGCAAAAAAGAATACTGTATAGTGATGGAAATCAGTTTGAAACGGAAAGGTATATTTTTTTTTACATCAGATAAAAAGATTGTTTTTTGCGGCTTGATTCTTTTATATATTTATTCTATAATACATTTGGATACATGACCGTCCCGAAGAACCTTTACGGTATATACAGGATAATGGAGTGGAGGCTTTTGCGGTAGCTATCGTTACTGAACATGGTGCTAATTTGATTTAGCCCGTTTGTAAGAAACTATAATAATGCTTTACGTCCCATTGGTATTGCATGGTGGCTCGGGGTTCTCCGATGAAGGTTTTTGTAACAGTATTTCGGCAGGAATCCTAACAATACATATTATTACAGACGTATGTCTTTCGGGAAGTCGTGTCATGCAATTCGCTAGCGAAAAGAGAACGAAATACTTAGGTGCGAGATAATGTAACTGTAAGCCATAAAAAGAAGTAATGCAAAAATAAATAGCTTTTTCATCTCGAAAGGTGAAGTGTAATCTTTTATGCGAAAAAGAAAAAGGAATATCAAAATAAATAAATTCTGTGCATTTATTTGTATCAATCGATACAAATAAAAAGGAGGAACATGAAGTTTTTACATATTTCCGACTTGCATATCGGAAAAAACTTAAACGGGTATTCTCTCGTGGAGGATCAAAAATTTGCTTTTCGACAGATCTTTACGATTTGCGAAAAAGAAAAACCCAATGGCGTTTTGATTGCCGGTGACGTGTACGATAAAGGAATCCCGACCGAAACGGCTACCGAAATATTCGATGATTTTTTATCGGAACTATCCAAGAGAGTTGAGAAAGTGTTTATCGTAAGCGGGAATCACGATTCTGCGGTACGTCTGTCCTATTTGAACCGTTTTATAAAGGAAAAAGGGATTTATATTGCCTCTGCCTATCAGGGAGAAACGGAATCATATACCCTTTCCGACGAATACGGAGAAGTTTGCGTCTACCTCTTGCCCTTTGTCAAACCCGTTATCGTCAATAGGTTTCTAAAAGACCAAAAAGCCGAAAGCTATACCGAGGCGGTACGTGCGTGTGTAGACGCCATGCATATCGATACGAATAAGAGAAACATACTGGTTGCGCACCAATTTGTAACGGGAGGTGTTTCTTCGGACTCGGAAGAAAGTTGTTCGGTAGGTGGTTTGGATAACGTCGACGGCAGCGTGTTTTCGGATTTTGATTACGTGGCGCTCGGTCATTTGCACAGACCGCAAAACATTACCGATACCGTTCGATATGCGGGAACGCCGCTTGCGTACTCCTTTTCCGAAAAAGATGATAAAAAATCGGTAACGATTTTTGAAATACGAGAAAAAGGGAATTTTCAAATAACGACCGTTCCTTTGGTACCGCTTCACAATATGGTTGAATTGGAAGGAAAGTATGAAGAGTTGATGAGTTTGCGTTATTATGAAGGGAAAACCTATACCACCGATTACGTGCGGATAGTCTTAACCGACGACGATGATATCATAAACGCCTTTTCGAATCTAAAAACGGTTTATACCAATATCGCCGAGTTGCGTTTTAACAATAAGCGTTCTCGGGAAAATGACTGTATTTGTGTATCGACAGATACCGATAAGACGCCGTTTGAATTGTTTTCCGATTTGTTTTTTCAACAGAACGATACGGATATGACCGAAGAACAGAAGCGGCTTGTTTATGAGACAATCAATAAGATTTGGGAGGAAGAATGAAACCGTTATTACTAATTATATCCGCATTCGGTCCGTATTCCGAAAAGACGGAAATCAATTTTGAAATGTTGGGTAAGTCGGGTTTATTCTTGATAACGGGAAAAACGGGTGCGGGAAAAACCATGATTTTCGATGCTATTACGTTCGCTCTTTATGGTGAAACAAGCGGAAAGAACCGAACGGGTGGCATGCTCCGCTCCAAATATGCAGAAAACGATACCCCTACGTTTATAGAATTAGAGTTTTTATGCGGTGGAAAGAAATATAAAATCCGAAGAAGTCCGCAGTATTACCGTGAATCCAAACGGGGAAACGGTATGACATTGCAAGTTTCCGAAGTGAGTTTGTTTTTGCCGGACGGGAGAACTTTGACAAAACAAGAAACCGTCAACGCAGAAATTGTAAATATATTACAGATAAGTTACGAACAATTCCGTCAAATCGTTATGATTGCGCAAGGTGACTTTTGCAGAATGTTGCAGGCGTCGACAAAAGACCGACTTCCGATTTTTCAAAGTATTTTTAAGACGGGAAAATATAGTGAGTTTCAAAACGCTTTGAATAGCGAAGCGAGTGGGCTTTTTAGCGAAAGTGAAAAAAAGGCGAGCTTACTTGCGTACTCCCTCGAAAATTTTACTATTCCCGATACCCTTCCCGAAACGTATAAAACTTATGTGGATTGTATAACGGCTGTGAAAACAAAAAGGACGGCTGTATGGGATGAATTATTACCGGCGTTGGATGCGGTGTTGACGTATACCCGTCAAGCAACGGTAGCATCTCGTGATAAGGTAGACTCGTGTACCGAGAAATTTGAAGAAGCCAAACGAATACTGGAACAGGCTGTGCAAGACGAACAAACACGAAACGATATTGAACAAGGTTCTTTATTGGAAAAAAGTTTATTCGATTCTATAGAAGATCTAAAAAAAGAAAAGGAAGAAGCTGTCTCTTGTCTGCCGAAAAAAGATGATTTAACACAAAAGAGTGCCGACTTACAAGCAGTACTTCCCGAGTATGCCGAGTTGGAGAAAAATAAAAAAGAAGTGGCAGCTCTTATTTCGGAAATCTCAGTAAAAAGCGTTGCTATGGATACATACAATAAAAAGATTGCCGAGGATACCGAACTTCTGAAAGCGTATGAAAATGAATTATTGACTTTGGAAGGGGTTGAAAGCGTGTTGGCTACGTGGGAGAAAAAGACGGACGACTATCGAAAACAAATCGAAATCGTCGGCACATGGAAAGATAGGAATGAAACTATTAAAAACAAAAGAAAAGAGTATCAAGAGATACAAATAAAATACGATATTCTCAGAAAAAATTATCAAGACGTTCAACAAGAGTACAGTCGGGAGTTTCAACGATTTCTCGACGAACAAGCAGGCGTTTTGGCACAACATTTGAAAGAGGGAGAACCTTGCCCCGTTTGCGGTTCGTGCAGTCATCCGATGACAGCACAGATTTCTACAACCGTTTGTTCGCAAAACGAATTGGATGCGTTGAAAAAGAAAGTAGAAAAAGCCGGTGAGGAATGTTTGCAAAGCAGCAATTTCCTTTCGAAACTACATTCCGAAACAGAAACCGAAGAGCACTGTTTACGGCAGGAAATAGCATCTTTCTATCCTACCGACGATTGTACGACCGAAGACTATTTCATTGAGAAAATTAAGGTATTAACCTCCGAAATGAAGAGTGCGCTTTGCGTTTATAACCAAGCAAGAGAACGCTTTGATCGGCAAAAAAAGTTAAAGAAAGATATACCCGAATTGCGTTCGGGAATCGGTGAAAAACAAAAAGATCTCGGTTTGTTACAAATGGAGACGGGACAATCGGAAGCAAAGAAAAAGTCTCTTTCGGAGCGTATTTCGACACTATCGAAAAAACTCTCTTATCCTACCCAAAAGGAAGCGGAGGATGTTATCGAAACATGGAAAAAGGAGATAGCCGCCATCGAAGCAAACGTAACGCAAGCCAACAATTCTTTGCAAGAAGCCGAAAAGAAACTTTCGGAAGTGCAAGGAATTTTACAAGCGAAGAAGGATTCTTTGCAGGGAAGAGGTGTTGTGGACGTGAATTTACAACGGGAAGTCGTCCAAACGTTCATTACGGAAAAGAAACGGGCGGAAGATACTTTTCAAGCCTTAAATAACTGTTTGACGCTGAACGAAAAAAATTACGAAACCATTCGGAAACTTGCGAAAGAAAAAGCAGAAATCGATAAAAGATACGGTTGGCTGAACGTAGTGGCGGAAACCGCTATGGGCAGGTTAAACAATAAACCCAAAACAAGCTTTGAAACGTTTGTTCAGATGCGTTATTTTGACAGAATCTTGCAAAAAGCCAATACGAGATTTTTGAAAATGTCGGACGGTCAATATGAGATGATACGTCGGACGGAAGCGGGTATGCGAGCCCAATTCGGATTGGATATAGATATAGTCGACCACTACAACGGGACGACAAGAGACGTAAAAACCCTGTCGGGCGGGGAATCGTTTATTGCTTCTTTGTCGCTGGCACTCGGTTTGTCCGACGAGATACAAAGTTCGGCGGGCGGAATCGATATCGACGCCATGTTTATCGACGAAGGTTTCGGGACGCTTGACGAAGAAATCCTCGCAAAAGCCATGCACGCACTTACCACGTTATCGACGGGGAACAGAACGGTCGGTATCATATCGCACGTAGGAGAATTAAAGGAAAAAATCGAAAAACAAATCGTTGTGGAGAAAGATATTGCGGGCGGAAGTCATATAAAAATGAATTATTAGCCGTAATTTATGTTATTTTTATTCTAAATTAAGAAAACTCTGCTATTTTCTAATTGTATCCGTTGAAAAAAACGGGAAAATGTTGTATACTAAAGATAAGGAGAAGTAGAAATGAATATTTTATTAGTTGAAGATGAAAAAAATTTAACGGAAGCACTTACACACATATTAAAAAAAGAGAAGTACTCGGTTGACGTCGCGTACGACGGAGAACAAGGGTTGGAAATGGGCTTATCGGGACGTTATGACGTAATTTTGTTGGACATCATGATGCCGAAGAAAAACGGATATGAAGTTCTGGAAGCCTTACGAAAAGATAATATTACTACGCCCGTATTGATTTTGACGGCGCGTAATCAAACGAGTGAAAAAGTGAAAGGTTTGGATTTGGGTGCCGACGATTATTTGGCGAAGCCTTTTTCCACTGCCGAATTGTTAGCGAGAATCCGTGCGCTTTTACGCAGAAAGACCGACGTTTTGAACACCAACGAAAAGTCCTTCGGCGATATTACTCTGAACTTGTCTAATTTTGAATTATGTTGCGGAGACAAGCATATCGGCGTTTCTTTGAAAGAAAGCGAGATTCTGCAATATTTCTTGGCACGTCCCAATTTTGTAGTAACCAAAGATGAATTGATTATTAAACTTTGGGGGTACGATTCCGACGTGGAATACAACAATATCGAAGTATATATTTCCTTCATACGTAAAAAGCTTGCATTTTTGGAGGCAAAAACCGGTATATCCACCGTACGAGGGGTAGGATATAAGTTGGAGGAATAATGTTAAAGAAGCTGCTGATTCGTTCTTTGTTGTTACAAATCGGTTCGGTTCTTGTGGCTCTTTTGTGCGTGTTTGTTTTTTTCGGGGTGTATTCCAAACAAAAAACGGATGAAATCGTCGCCGAAAAAATAAACAAATTGCGTGAAATACCAATCGAATCGTTTTTCAATCAAACCATCGAAATCAGTGAAGCCAAAGCTATACAGGACGGTACGGTTATCCTTGTTTCGTATAACGAAGAAGGATACCGTATTCGCAAACCGAGTATAGACGTTTGTACATACGAACAAGCGGAAAGCATTGTTCGTATTGCGGTTAAAGGGGGAGACGGCATTGTAAAAACGGATGATAAGATTTTTGCATATTATTATTCCGATTATAATGCTTCCGAAAAAATCAGCGTCGTTTACGTCAGTGACATAAGCGAAGATTATAACGATTTTAAGGAATCGGTTATCATGCTTGTTTTGGTCGGTGTTTTTGTGTCGACCGTTGTCGTATTATTTTATTTATTCTTTGCGAGAAAGAACCAAATACCCGTAGAAACCGCTTTCAAAAAACAAAAATCGTTAATTGCCGACGCTTCGCACGAATTAAAAACGCCGTTGACGATTTTGACCGCGCAAGTGGATGCGTTAAAGAATTCCGAAACACCCTTAACGGAGGAACAGAAAGGCTGGGTGGACGCCATCGACAACCAGTTGGACAGAATGACTCGTTTGATAAACGGTATGTTGGAGTTGTCCCGTTTTGAAGTCATGCACAATACGGCGGCATTTCAAAGGGTGGATTTTTCAAAATTGGCGGAAGGCGTCATGCTCGGCATCGAGGTTTTGGCTTTTGAAAACAACATAACGTTAGAAACGAAAATACCGAAAGGCATCTGTATTTACGCCGATCCCGACGGCATGGAAAAAGTCGTTTATGCCCTTTTGGAGAATGCGGTAAAATATACGCCGATACGGGAAAAGATTTCCGTAGTGATGTACGTGGAAAAAAGAAAGGTATTTTTACACGTCAAAAATACGGGGGTGGGGGTGCCGTCTTCCGAAATCCCGAAATTGTTTGATCGTTTTTATCGGGGAGATCCCGCACATACCTCCTCAAACAACTTCGGTTTGGGGCTTCCCATCGTAAAAAGTATCGTGGAAGCCAACAAAGGGATTATTGCGGTCAGCAGCAAAGAAAAAGAATATACCGAATTCGTCGTCATCATGAAGGAATCGGAAAACGGTAAAAGGTTGGAAAAGTATGAAAAGAAAAAGAATTATCGCAAGCATTAGTATCGTTATTTTGCTGTTAATAGGATGTTTATCCTTGTCGTCTTGCTTGGAAAAAAAGCCGAAGCAGAAGACAATTTTGTACTTGGGCGATTCTATTGCGGAGGCGCTTTTAGGCCCCTCTCCGATGACGGAAAGAGACAGTTTCGGGTACTATTCCATCGTCGGACAGATTAACGATTATCGGTACATAAACAGAGCGGTTTCCGGTGCGACCATCGGATATTTTTGGGAAGCTCTTTCGGGGACGGAAGAATACGAAGGCGTCGATGCTTTTGCACGTTCTTATTGGATGGAAAAATCGGATATTATCGTTATTTCGATGCTCGGGAACGACTTGCTCGGAGAAGATATGATGGCGTGGGCGTTTGAAACGGCAGAAAACTATTCGGCGGGACAAGAAAAGGTTGCCGAAGAATTACAGAAGAAATTAGACGGAAAATGTACGACGCTTATGAATCGTTGTTTAGACTTGATTTACGAAAAGAACCCGTCCGTAACCGTCATTTGGCAAACGCTCTATAATCCGTTCTACGAGGATTCTCCGTTGATTTCGGAGGGGGATAAACAAACGTTTGACTCCTTAAAAGAAGAAGGAAAAATCGATGAGAATATGACTTTCCGGTTTGTTGCCGATAAAATGGTGACCGCTTTGAATCAAGTTGTTTATAAGTATAGCGAAGGGCATGAAAATTTTTACGTTTGCGACGTTTTTTCGGCGTACGACGAGGTTTTTCAAAAGAGCGAGAAGGAGGGTATCAAACTTGTGTTTGCCGACGGAATTCATCCGAGTACGATGGGACACGCTTTGATTGCCGATACTTTACAAAACACTCTTTGTTCTTTGGGACTCGCTTCGCCGGACGATGCCGTAGCACAGTATAAAACTTTGGTACAGGAAAGAACGGAAAGATTGTTTGGTGATTCTTCCTTAGATATTTGTGAAGTGAAAGAGAAAATCAATCAGGCAAAAAGCATAAAAGAGGTATCCGAAATATACTTTACGGAAACCGAAAACCAACAAGTAGCCGTCAAGAGTAACGTTACACCGTATGAGAATCCCACACTGTTCGAAGAAGATAGAACCTATTATATTCATTCGATACGATTGGAAGATACCGAACTGTTTTCCATTGATTTTGCTTCGTTCGATTTAGAAGGAATGGGACTCGGTGCCCTGGCTCCTTATTTGCAAAAATCTTTTGCAGTAATGAATCCTTATCAAACTTATTTTGAATTTTGGGAAAGCGGAGAAGGAATCATAAAAATAACACTTTCCGATGATGCTATACAATTATTAAATGCCGCAAATTCTTTTAAGGTATTACAGTCTATAGACATACCCGAAATGCTGGATACCGAGTTTACAACGGCTTTACATACGACGTTGAACATGTATTTTACCGAGATGTTTCCGGGATTCGATATAGCGGATTTGGATAAAACTCTCGACTTATTGGAAAGTGTGGGCGTGCGTTTGGAAGGTCTTGAAAGAGAGAGCGAAGATTACAAAAAACTTTGCGATTCCTTGCGAGAGGACGGAACCATTCCTTCCGACATGGTCTTCCCTAAAGATTTTGGCTTATCCGTTCACGGCTATTATACGATGGAAAAAATTACCGGAGAAAAACCTTGTACCGCCGTCTATTTGAAACTTGTCAATACGACGGAAGATACGGTACCGATGTTCTGTTTTGCGATAACCGAAGAAAACGATGACATCAGTCAAATGAATTTTAAGGTGGAATTTGCGCACGTTACAATAGAAGCAATCTTGCAAAAATAATTTTCTTAAAAACACATAAAGTGTTGACAGAATAACCGTCTTATGTGATAATATAGTTGACTGGGATGTTTGTTACGGTAAGACAGTTTTTTAACCGCAAACATTATATAAGGGATATCGGTAGTCCATTTATGTCCGATGTCATGCCCCCCGACTTCGGTTTGGCTAGGGGAAGGCAGATAGACAAGGCAGATAACCCACCTGCTTACGCAGCGGGTTCTAAAAATCTTGCCGAACGGCATCCCGGTGACATTTATTTTTGTTCTTTTATCCATCGGTACATACACAAGAAACCGCACAAAAGGGATATTCCGCAAAAGACGGAATACCATATTTTCATTACGCCGAAAAAGGCATAAAAAGCAAAAAACAAAGCACCGCCCCCATAGTATTTCATACGGTCGGGTGAAAAGGCGTCGCGGAAAACCTCTTTGGGATTTGGCTTTCTTTTGGGAGGAACGGGGAGCGGTTTCGGCAACGCATTATGTTTTGTCAAATATTTTTTCAACCGAGAAGGGGACAAAAATATAATAGGAACGGGAAAGGATTTAGAGAGAACGACAACGTTTCTGGAGGGCATTCTGCCGAGAACGACGATTTTTTCAACGTCTTTTTCCCGTATGGAACGGTAAAAACGGGCAAGGTCGTCGCAAGAGGTCGGAGAAAATTTGTAATTCAAAAACAGACATATCCGTTCTTCTTTTTGCAAAAGTATATAGTTTGTATCCTCTTCGAGGATATATCGGGAAGGAATCGTCGACAGCAATAAGTCTTTTTGTTCGGTAGGCGATAGGATAGACAAAGTATCTTCCATACTTTTGGTATCTATTTTCCCTTTTCTTTTCCGATGGGAATAAAGCAGTAAAAAAGCCGAACGCAGAAAAACCGTTCCTAAAAAAGCAACAAAAAAAGAAACGGCAAAGTTTTTCGTGAAGGCATATAATAAAAGGGACAGAAAAGAAAAAAGAATACCGTAGAGGATAATTTTATCGAAAACTTTCACGTATAGATAATTATCCCAAAATAAGAGAAATAAACTTGTTATTTTTTTGAAAACATACTATAATATATCCATGAAAACGATATTCTTCGGCGGTTCGTTCGATCCTTTTCACAGCGAACACCTTGCTTTGATCGAAAACGCAAAAAAGGAAACGGGTGCCGATCGCGTGGTGGTTTTTCCGAGCTTTGCTCCTCCGCATAAGAATCGATCGGTTACGCCGTACGAAATTCGTAAAGAAATGGTGAAACTTGCCACGAAAGATTTAGATTACGTCGTTATCGACGATATCGAAAAAGAAAGGGGTTGTGTAAACTATTCTTTTGAAGTGATTCCTCTTTTGCAAAAAAAGTATCCGTCCGATGTGTGTTATTTTTTAATCGGCGGCGACAGTATGGTGCATTTTTTCGAGTGGAAAAAACCCGAAATCCTTGCAAAACAGATTACTCTGGCAGTTATGGCAAGGGGAAATGTAAGCGGTTTGGAAGAAGCGATAGACAGAGCCGAAAAAGAATACGGTGCAAAAATCCTTCTGTTGCAAAGTCAAGGAAAAACGGTTTCCAGCTCGGTGATACGAGCAAAAGCCGATTTGGGTATGGACATTGAGGAGGTCGCTCCTGCCGTAAAAGACTGTATAGAAAGAAACGAGTTATACCGAGACCATGCCGATTTGGTGCGTACCTTGCGGGAAGATATGCCGGAAAGAACCTTTCGTCATGTGTGCAGAACGGTGGTGTATGCGCTTTCTTTGAATACAAAAGTCAATTTGCCTTATGAAAAAGTGTTTTTGGCAGCTTTGCTTCACGATTGTGCCAAGCATATAGCAACGGAACGGGAAGGGGTTGTTCCGGCGGTCGTGCATCAATATACGGGAGCCGAGCGAGCCCAAGAGATATACGGTATCGAAGACGAAGATGTTTTGGAAGCCATACGGTACCATACGACGGGAAAACCCGATATGACGCCTTTGCAAAAATTGATTTTCTGCGCCGACGTTTTAGAGGACGGAAGGGACTTTTCGGGCGTAGAAACCTTACGGGAAGCAATGGAAGACGATTTCGAAAAAGGGTTTGTCACCTGCCTTCTCAGCGGTTATAAAAAGTTAACGGAAGATAAAAAGCCGTTTGATACCTTGACAAAAGAATGTGTTTCATATTACACTGATAAATATACGGAGGAATAAAAAATGACGTCGTTAGAATTCAAAGATAAAATCGTATCCTTGCTCTCGGATAAAAAAGTGGAAAAAACGGAAGAAATCAACGTTGCGGAAAAATCAAGTATTACCGATTGGTTCGTCATCGTAACCGTTCGGAATGCTTTGCAGGTTCGCATGATTGCCGACTTTTTGGAAGAAAAAGGAAAGGAAGAAGGTTTTACGGCTTATCATAGGGACGGGGAAAACGGAAGCGGTTGGATCGTTATGGACTACGGTAACGTAATCGTACACATTTTTACGTTCGACCAAAAAGAAAAATTTTCGTTGGATAAACTGTGGGGAGACAAAAAATAAACGGTCGTATGAGGTCAAAATGATAGAATTATTATCTCGTTGGTTTGTTAAAGACAGAAAGAATTATTCGGACAATATCGTTCGTGAAAAATATGCATTTCTGACGGGAACGGTGGGAATTGTTTTGAATTTATTGATTTGCGTGGGCAAAATTTTAGCCGGCGTGCTTTCGGGCGCTATTTCGGTTATTGCGGACGGTGTCAACAACCTTTCCGATGCGGGAAGTTCGGTAATCACCATTTTAGGATTCAAAATCGCCAATAAACCCATTGATAAAAAACATCCGTTCGGTCATGGCAGAATGGAATATATCGCCGCCATGGTGGTTTCTGTCATTATCGTCGTGGTGGGCGGAGAATTGATTATTTCGTCGGTGGAAAAAATAATTACGCCCGAATCGGTCAGTATTTCTTTGCTTACCATAATCATTTTAGCGGTTTCGGTAGGTGTAAAGCTTTATATGTTTGCCTACAATTACGTTTGGGGTAAAAAACTGAACGCCGCCGCCATGAAAGCTACGGCATACGACAGCATCAGTGATGCGGTTTCCACTTCGGTGGTTTTAATTTGTTCCGTCATAACCTATTTCTATCCGCAAGTCGTTTTAGATAGCTATGCAGGATGTTTGGTGGCGATCTTTATCATCTTTACGGGTGGAAAATCCTTTATTGAGATTCTCGGCGATTTATTGGGAAAAGTGCCCGAAAAAGAATTTGTCGACGATATTGAAAAATTCGTGTTGCAAGACACCATCGTTTGCGGGATTCACGATTTGGTCGTACACGATTACGGTCCCGGTCGAATCATGCTTTCTCTCCATGCCGAAGTTCCCGCCGAGATGGATATTATGGAAGTGCATGATCATATTGATAATATCGAACAAGGCTTGTCGAAGCAATTCAAATGCCATGCGACCATTCACATGGATCCCGTTTTCCGTTCCGACGACAAAGTGGAAGGATTGCGTAAAATGGTCGTATCCATCGCCAAAGAAATCAACGAACACTTTACCGTTCACGATTTTCGAATGAATTCCGGTTCTACTCACACCAATTTGATTTTTGACGTCGTGGCACCGTATGAATGTAAACTGAACGAAGAACAAATAAAAGAAGAAATAGAAAAGAAAGTAAAAGAAATAGACGGCAGTTACAATACCGTTATTCAAATTGACAGACCGTATGTATAAACGAAAGAACATGACAAAAAAGCCTCGAACCGAACGTTCGAGGCTTTTCTTATATATGCGTATAGTTCAACAACAATAGCAAAACGGGAATGGTTACCGCGCAGAGGATACTGGAAAGAAGAACGGCGTTTGCGGCAGGTTTTTGTCCCGAACCCGATATTTCGGAAAGACTGAGAATCACGTTTGCCGAAGGGCAACAGAACAGAATATACATGGTGGCTTTCATGGCGTAAGAAACGGGTAACCAGTTTACGACCAAGAAAGAAAGCAAAGGGAGTAAGACGAGTTTTATGACGCAAGACAGATACGCCGAAGGATCGGTGAACAGCTGCTTCGGCGATTCGGTGGCAAAGCGCATACCCACGATAATCATACAAAGCGGCGTGGTGAATTTAGCGAAAATCGTAATGCAATTTGCCAGCATATCGGGGAGTACGGTTTGGGTAAAAAAGAGGGGCAGAGCGACGAATAAAGTAAGAAAAGGCGGATTTAAGACCATTTTTTTGGGACGGATGTAATGTTTGTCGCCCGTCAGACAGAAGGCGCCTACCGTCCAAACCAAAAGGTTAAAACTGATGATGAACATGGATGCGAAAGCCAATGCTTCGGGATGTTCGGGAA
The DNA here is from genome assembly GCA_002315475.1 of Christensenella sp. UBA1782. Taxonomy (GTDB): domain Bacteria; phylum Bacillota; class Clostridia; order Christensenellales; family DTU072; genus CAG-1782. The sequence continues at coordinate 24,736 of DCGI01000020.1, forward strand.
GCAACGCTTCCAAAAGGGGAGTACCGAAGAACCCGACGTTTCCGAAAACCGAAGCCGCTTGTAAAACCCGGTAGCGAGCATCTTGACTTTTTTTTCGGAAAAGAAAATGTAACAGGAAAATGGCGAAAAGTTGCAGAGCCGCACTCAGTCCCAAGAAAATCAACATATCGATGAAAAGTTCTTTGGAATAAGAGACTTGTTGCATGCAGTACAGCATTAAGCAAGGTTGACAGACGTATAACAGAAGTTTGGAAAAGGCAGGAATGGTATCTTCTTTGACGAATTTCGTCTTGATAAAAAGATAACCGGGTACGGCATAAACCAACATAAGTAATACGTTTAGAGCGACGGAACCGAATTGCATGAACCTATTATAACAAAGAATTAAGATTGATGCAATTTTTTTCAAGGAATATATTGACAAAATCAAAGCTTTATGGCATAATATTTGTTGCATAAGCAACAGAACGAGGTGCCATGAAATTCTTTAAGCAAATACGGAAAAATGCCTTATTTAACGGTTTTACCGATAAAGAAATAGAAGAATTATTCGATTATCTTCCCGCGCGTATTCAAAAATATACCGTTCGGGATATCGTGGCACGTCCCACCGACGAGATAAACGAGCTTTGTATTATTTTGGAAGGCAATCTCGTAGAGTTTTTTGTTACGGTCGGGGGTGATAGGAAAGTCCTCAGTTCCAAAGTGGACGGAGATATGTTCGGCGTTCCGCATTGTTTTTCGGGCAACCGCCGTCTTTCGACCTTTATTACGGCGGCAACCGACGTAACTTTACTTTACATAGATGCCGACGGTATTTTCGAAACGGAACAAACCAATTCCTGTTACAAACGCTTTTTGGCAAACCTCGTGAAATATCTCAGCGAAAAAATGTTGGAGCTACAACAAAACAAAGATTTTATGGCGATACGAGGGATGCGCAAGAAAATAGCCGCCTTTATTTACGACAAGTATCTGGAACAGGGCGGAACGCTTGCGGTGCATTTAGGCGTGGATAGAAACGGGATGGCAAAGTATCTGAATGTCAGCCGTCCGAGTATGAGCCGAGAAATGATTGCCATGCGGGATGAACTCGGTCTGTTCGATTTTCGCAAAGATTTGATACAAATCAAAGACTTAGACGGTCTGCGTAAAATTGCGGAGGATTAAAATGAAACCGGTTTTACCGGTTTTTTTATTGGAAAGATGAAAAAACTTTATATTTTCGACTTGGACGGAACCCTTTTGAATACATTGGACGATTTGACAAATTCCGTCAATTTTGCCTTAAAAAAGTATTTTTTGCAACCGAAGACAAAAAAAGAGACCGAAAAAAATATCGGAAACGGGGTACGGGTTTTGATAGACGTATCGGTACCTTCCATGCTTCCTCCCGAACGAAAAAAAGAGATTTTTTCCGTTTTTCAAAAATATTATGCGCAACACTATAACGATACAACAAAACCCTATGAAGGAATATTGTCCGTTGTGAAAACATTAAAAAAAGAGGGTGCCTATTTAGCGGTCGTGTCGAACAAACCCGATAATCTCACGCAAAAACTGATAAAGGAGCATTTCGGAAATGCTTTCGACGTCATTTGCGGGTTAACCGACGGTATGAAAAAGAAACCCTATCCCGATACGGTAGAGTACGTCCTGCGGGTGCTTCGTATCGAAAAGGAGGACGCCGTTTATATCGGAGACAGCGAAGTGGATATAGAAACCGCTCAAAATGCCGGACTACCTTTCGTCGGCGTTTCGTGGGGGTATCGAGGAAAAAACAGTTTGCTTTCATGCGGTGCATCCGCTATCGTAGAGAATCCGCAAGAAATCCTAAACTTCTAAAAAAAAGAACGGCGGTTGCCGTTCTTTTCTGTCATTCTGCCGTTTCGTCAGTACTTTCTTTCGGCGGTTCTTCTTGTTTCGGTTTGCGGAATACTACGAATTTGTCCCACAAGAATTCCAAAATAAAGTTCATCACCATGACCGTACCTTCGGCAATAACGGCACAAAGAAGGTCTAACGAAGGTATTAACGCTAAGAGCTTTGCTTTAACCGTCGGAACGTACCAAGTCTGGAAGGGATAAAAGGGAATATAGAATACGAAAGCAAGAAGCATGGCTATCGGTACGTTTCCCGCATCTTTGAAGGTGAATTTTCGATTAAAGGTGAAATTCCAAAGAATGGATAAGGCAAGCGCAATCGTCGTAGATATAAAATCGGCGAGGGGCATTTCGACCATGAACCAAATAACTTTATCGCTTTTAATAAAAAGTTGTAAAATCGTAAAAGAGACGATTTGTATGATGCCGGCACTGGCGGCACAGAAAAAATATTTTATCGGTTGAATGAGTTCTTTCTTCTTTTTGGGTGTATCTTTTTTCATGAAAATATCTCCTTTTATATCTATTATAAAGCAATATGTCGTATCATTCAAGAGGGAACTTTGAAAAAAATCGCACGAATTTCTTCGTGCGATTCCTATTCTTTATAAAACGCTTTTATCGGGAAAAAGTTTGTTGAGATAGTCGGTACTTTGTTGCAACGCCTCGTAAGGTTTTTTGGCATTATCCAATTCGATGAGAGCGTTTTGTACGCCGCTTTCTTTGGCGACGGCAAAGATTGCCTTAAAGTCCAATTTTCCCGCACCTACGGGACACATTTTTCCTTTCTGCCGTAAAAAGATTTTTTCAATGAAATTCATTTGATCCGTCCAATCCTTGATATGTAAATCTTTGATTCTGCCCGAAAGCTTTTTAATCCACTCGATGGGATCGTATCCGGCAAAACGCACCCAATAGGTGTCCATCGTAAATAAAATATCGGGAGCAAAGTCACGAAGCAAGGTTTCGAAAATCATCTCGTTGCCGCATTTCTTAAACTCTCCGTCGTGGTTGTGGTAAGCAAGACGCAATCCGTTTTGAACGATGATTTCGGAAGCTTTGTTCATTTTTTCGATAAACTTTTTGAGTTCATCGGGATTGTTTCTTGCTTCGCCGGGCATACTGCCGAGACCGATGGTCGGACAACCTAAAGAGAGATGCTCTTCGCAAAGCCTTTGGGTGTCGTTAAAGATTCTGTCCGCTTGCACGTGGGTAAGGGTAACGGTCAAGCCGTTATCGTCCATAAGTTTTTTGAGTTCTTCGGTCGGTATTTCGGATGGGAAGAGTGCGCAACCCGAGTATTGCACGACGGAATATCCCATTTCCCGAACGCGAGGCAACATGACAGCCAAATCGCTTGTGTTTTTTCCGTATTTACGGAGGGTGTACAGTTGAACGCCGATTTCCATTTTTGTTTTCTCCTTATTGGTTAGTTTTTATTATCTCCGCGAAGTTCTACTCTGCGAATTTTTCCGCTGATGGTTTTGGGCAGCTCGTCCATAAATTCCACTATACGGGGATACTTATAGGGAGCGGTGTTTTTCTTGACGTAGTTTTGAATTTCCTTTTTAAGTTCCTCGGTCTTTTCGGTGCCCTTAGTCAAGACGATGGTAGCCTTAACGACTTGTCCACGCACTTCGTCGGGAACGGCGGTAACCGCACATTCCAAGACGTAAGGAAGTTCCATAATGACGCTTTCGATTTCAAACGGTCCGATTCGGTAGCCGCTGGACTTGATGACGTCGTCCGTTCTGCCCACGTACCAATAATACCCTTCTTCGTCGCGCCAAGCGGTATCGCCCGTATGATATATGCCGTCGTGGTGGGATTTTAACGTGGCTTTCTCGTCGCGATAATATCCTTTGAATAATCCGCAGGGGATACCTTTATCCGTTTTAATGACGATTTCTCCGATTTCACCGACTTTGGTCGGGAGTCCGTCGTCGTTCAGGATTTCGGCATCGTACATCGGGGAAGGTCTTCCCATAGAACCCGGTTTAACACGAGAGCCTACTAA
>DCGI01000020.1:28646-38687 GCA_002315475.1 Christensenella sp. UBA1782
AAGTTTGCCACTACCAACGTGGTTTCCGTTTGTCCGAAACCTTCCATGAGCCGTATGCCCGTCGCCTTGTGCCATTGATAATACACTTCGGGGTTCAAAGCTTCGCCGGCGATGGTGGAATACTTGATAGAGGATAAATCGTATTTTACTAAATTTTCTTTAATAAAGAATCGGTAAATGGTGGGCGGTGCACAAAAGGTCGTAATGCGATATTTAGCGAAAAGCTCCAAGACGTCGCTTGCGTTAAATTTATTAAAATCGTATACGAAGACTGCCGTTTCGCAAAGCCATTGTCCGTACAGTTTGCCCCATAACGCTTTTCCCCATCCGGTATCCGCCATGGTAAAATGTAAACCGTTCGGATCGACGTTATGCCAATATTTTGCGGTAATGTAATGTCCGAGAGGATATTTGTAAGAATGCGTTGCTATTTTCGGATACCCCGTCGTTCCGCTGGTGAAGAACATAATCATATCGTCTTCTCCGCAGGGAGAATCGGGTTTGCGGGGAAAACTGTTCGGGAAAGAGGAGTATTCTTCGTTAAAACAGTGCCAACCGTCTTTCGTGCCGTTGACGATAATTTTTGTCAAAGGATGTGCGTAGATGGCTTCCGCTTTGTCCACTTCGGTTGCCGTTTCGCCGTCCGCCGTACAAACGACGGCTTGAACGCCGGCGGCTTTGAAACGGTAGGTGAAATCGTGTTCGACCAAAAGATTGGTCGCGGGTATGGCTACGGCGCCGATTTTATGCAGAGCAAGGATGGAAAACCAGAATTGAAAATGCCGTTTTAGCACCAACATGACTTTGTCGCCCTTTTTTATGCCGAGAGAAACAAAATAATGGGCGGTTCGGTTCACGTTTTCGGCGATTTCCGAAAAGGTGAAGAATCTATCGTTTTTATCGTTGTCGACGTAGACCATTGCCCGTTTGTTCGGACATTTTTCGGCGAGTTTGTCGATAACGTCGAAAGCGAAATTGAATTCGTTTTCGTGTTCGAACCGAACGGATGCGAGAGAACCGTTTTCGTGTAACGTGGTTTTTACGAAGGGTTCGGCAACGGGTGCGGTGAGCTTTGCCAAATCGGTATTACAGAAGCAACTGGACGGAGCGTCCATTTCTTTATACTGACTGTCTTCCTGCGGATTCATGACGATGGCGTAGATGGTACAACTTTCACCGCCGAGCGCGATTTCGTCGTGGGGGGTGGAAGAGTCGTAATATATCGAATCGCCTTCGTGCAGAATTTCGCTGTTTTCACCGAGAACCATTTTGAGCGTTCCCGATACGACGATATCCAATTCCTGACCGATATGGGTGGAAAAATGCGGAGGTTTGCTGAGTGCTTCTTCCGAATAAGGAATCTTTACCAAGAAGGGTTCGGCAAGCTTATCTTTGAAGAGGGGGGCGAGTCGGTAGTATTCGAAACCCTTTCTGCGGACGATGGGCATGCCTTCGTTTTTTCTCGTCACCGTATACGTGGAAAGAATGGGACTTTGTCCTTCCATAATATCGGTAATCTCGACGTTACAAAGTTGAGCGATTTTATAAATAAAAGAAAAGCTGAAATCTACCGTCCCGTTTTCAAGAGCGCGATATTCTTCCAACGATATACTCAGTTTTTCGGCGGCTTCCCGTTCGGTAATTCCTACCGCCTCCCGAGCCGTTCGGATACGTTTGGCGACATCAACGATTTTACTGCCGATTGTTCCTTTGTTTCCTGTCATAAATTCTCCTTATATATAAAAAAAGTCCTCTCAATTTTTGAGACGACATAATTTTTATCGTGGTACCACTCAAATTACGTTACCCGCTCGGGCAACGTCGCTTGTATCAAAATCTCGTTTTTGCGGACGGAACCGTCTACTGCTTTCCCGATGAAAGGTTCTTGGTTCGGCTCGGAAGTGATGCTTCTTATGACAAGAAGGTCTTCGTCATAGCTTTTTTAAGTTAAAAACAGTATAACATTCCGCTTTTTTGTTGTCAAATAAAAATAATCAACAAAAATAATTTGTCACGAAAAACGTTTTTATGGTATGATAAAATAGACAAATAGAAAGGAGAGTTTTTTTTCTATGGGTAAAATAAACTGTACGACGGTTGCCTTTCGCGGGACGCCGGAACAAGAAAAAGAACTGCGAGAAAAATTACAGGAAACGAAAAAAATGCAAGGCGGGTTAATGCCGTCGTTGCAGGCGGCGCAGGAGATATACGGCTATCTTCCCGTCGAGGTGCAAAAAATCGTGGCGGAAGAACTGCATCTGTCTTTGGAAGAAGTTTTCGGCGTGTCCACTTTTTACGCACAGTTTTCCCTCAATCCGAAAGGGGAAACAGCCATATCCGTTTGTCTGGGGACGGCGTGTTACGTTAAAGGTTCGGGAGATATAATGGCGAGGATAGAGAGAGAATTGGGTTTGACGGAAGGGACGACTTCCGCCGACGGAAAATACTCTTTATCGGCGACGCGTTGTATAGGCTGTTGCGGACTGGCTCCCGTCTTGACGGTGAACGGAGAAGTATACGGAAGACTTGTTCCCGACGACGTACCGAAGATTTTGGCGAAATATAAAAACGAAGGGGGCAGTTTATGAAAACGATTGCCGCATTGCAACAAATTTATGAGAATATGCAAGAGACGCTTGCCGTCCGACAGGGGAACGCCGGAAAAAGGCAAATCCTTATATGTGGCGGAACGGGCTGTACTTCCAACCATAGTGACGATATTGCCGCCACGTTCGATAGGCTGCTTACCGAGGAAAAGTTACAAGATAAAGCGGAAATCGTCCGTACCGGATGTTTCGGCTTGTGTGCGGTGGGACCTATCGTGATTATTTATCCCGAAGGAACTTTTTACAGTTGCGTCAAAAAGGAAGACGTAGCCGAATTGGTGGAACAGCATATTAAAAAGGGAGAAATCGTAACGAGGCTCGTACATAAGGAAACGGATCCTTCGGTGACGACTTTGGCACAGTCAAACTTTTATAAAAAGCAGACGAAAGTCGCTTTGCGGAACTGCGGAGTCATCAATCCCGAACGAATCGACGAATATATCGGCAGAGAGGGATATAAGGCTTTGATAAAAGTTCTGACCGAAATGACGCCCGCCGAAGTCATTGACGTTATTACCAAATCGGGATTACGCGGGAGAGGGGGTGCGGGATTCCCGACGGGACGAAAATGGTCTTTTGCCGCCGCACAACCGGGTGCAATCAAGTACGTTTGTTGCAACGCCGACGAAGGCGATCCCGGTGCGTTCATGGATCGTTCCGTTTTGGAAGGGGATCCGCACGCCGTTTTGGAAGCCATGGCGATAGCGGGGTATGCCATCGGTTCTCATAACGGTTTTATCTATTGCCGAGCCGAATACCCCATTGCGGTGAAGAGAATACAGGTGGCGGTAAAGCAGGCAAAAGAATACGGCTTGCTCGGACAAAATATATTGGGTACGGGGTTTGACTTCGATATAGAAGTTCGACTCGGTGCCGGTGCGTTCGTATGCGGAGAAGAAACCGCTTTGATGACCAGTATAGAAGGGCACAGAGGGGAACCGAGACCTCGTCCGCCTTTCCCCGCCATCAAAGGACTTTTCGGGAAACCCACCATTCTGAATAACGTGGAAACCTACGCCAACGTAGCGCAGATTATCCTAAAAGGTGCCGATTGGTTTGCTTCCATGGGCACGGAAAAGTCCAAAGGAACGAAAGTTTTTGCGCTCGGCGGGAAAATAACCAACACCGGTTTGGTGGAAATTCCGATGGGAACCACGTTGCGAACGGTGATAGAAGATATAGGCGAAGGGGTTCCGAACGGAAAAAAGTTCAAAGCGGCGCAGACGGGAGGACCTTCGGGCGGTTGTATACCCGCCGAGCACTTCGACATACCGATCGACTACGATAATCTGATTTCTATCGGTTCCATGATGGGTTCGGGCGGTATGATCGTCATGGACGAGGAAAACTGCATGGTGGATATAGCAAAATTCTTCTTGGAGTTTACGGTGGACGAAAGTTGCGGAAAGTGTACCCCTTGTCGGGTGGGCGTAAGAAGACTTTTGGAATACGTAACGAAAATTTCCGAAGGGACGGCGACCATGCAGGATCTGGAAGACATGGAAGAACTATGCTACTATATTAAAGATAACGCTTTATGCGGACTGGGGCAAACGGCACCCAATCCCGTTCTGTCGACTTTGCGATATTTCCGCAAAGAATACGAAGCGCATATCTTGGAAAAACGTTGTCCTGCCGGCGTTTGTAAGAAACTGATTACTTTCTCTATCGATCAAGATAAGTGTATCGGGTGCGGACTCTGTTCGAAGGGGTGCCCCGTAAAAGCTATTTCCCGTACCGACTATATTGCGACGGGGCACAAACTGGCTTCTTTCCAAGTAGACGGAACGGCTTGTGTGAAATGCGGAGCTTGTAAAGATACCTGCCGAATCAAGGCAATCGTGAAGAAATAGGAGGAAGCGGCAATGAGTACGGTACGTTTAACGATAAACGGTCAGCCTTGCGAAGCGGAAGCGGGGATGACGATTTTGGATGCGGCGAGAAGCATCGGTATCAAAATCCCCACCTTGTGTTATCTTCGGGAGATAAACGAGATCGGCGCTTGCAGAGTCTGCGTGGTGGAAGTGAAAGGTGCGAGAACCTTAGTCGCTTCCTGCGTGTATCCCGTTTCGGAAGGCATGGAAGTGTTTACCAATACCGAAAGAGTCTTAAAAAGTCGGAAGATGACGGTAGAACTGCTTCTCTCCAATCACGACAAAAAGTGTTTGTCGTGCGTGCGGAGCGGGAATTGCGAATTGCAGGAACTGAGCCGACAACTCGGGTGTGACGATCAAAAATATAAAGGAAAAGTGCAACGCTTTGCTTTGGACGCGTCGACGCCGTATTTGATTCGGGATAATAATAAGTGTATCCTATGTCGTCGGTGTGTGGCGGCGTGCGAAAAAGTACAGGGTATCGGTGTCATCGGTGCGAACGGCAGAGGATTCGATACCGAAATCGGAAGTTACTTTTTGAAAAACCTTTCCGAAGTCAACTGCGTGGGGTGCGGACAATGTATAGCCGTTTGTCCGACGGGAGCTTTGCGGGAAAAGAGTGAAGGGGATGAGGTACTGCGTGCTTTGCAAAATCCTCAAAAATACGTTGTGTTCGGAACGGCTCCTTCCGTCCGCGTGGGCTTAGGCGAAGAATTCGGATTTGCCGACGGAACGGACGTCGAGGGCAAAATGGTCGCCTCGATTCGCCGTTTGGGTGCCGACGCCGTTTTTGACGTGGACTTTGCGGCGGATCTTACCGTCATGGAAGAAGGGTACGAGTTTTTGAACAGATTGCAAAACGAAGGCGTACTTCCCATGATGACGTCTTGTTCTCCCGCGTGGATCAAGTTCGTAGAGCATAACTATCCCGCACTTATTCCCAACCTTTCCACTTGCAAATCTCCTCAACAAATGTTCGGAGCGACGGTAAAAACCTACTACGCCGAAAAGACGGGCAGAAAACCCGAAGACGTCGTCGTGGTCAGCGTAATGCCCTGTACGGCAAAAAAATTCGAGAAAGAAAGAAAAAATCAAGCGGCGGCGGGAGTACCCGACGTCGACTACGTCCTGACGACGAGAGAACTCGCCGCACTGTTACGAAAGCAGGGGATTCTGTTTGCATCGTTGCCCGATGAAAGTTTCGACGCACCGCTCGGTATCTCTACGGGTGCGGGCGTTCTTTTCGGGGTAAGCGGAGGCGTCATGGAAGCGGCACTACGTACGGTGTCCGAAGTCATCGAAGGAAAACCCACGCCAATCGTCTTTTCCGAAGTCAGAGGGACGGAGGGGATTCGAGAAGCCGATTTTGCATTTGCGGGAAAGAAAGTAAAAGTGGCGGTGGCAAGCAGTTTATCCAAAGCCAAAATCCTTTGCGAAGAAATAAAGAACGGAAACAGTCGGTATGCCTTTATCGAAATCATGTCATGTCCCGGCGGCTGCGTCAACGGCGGAGGACAACCGATAAAAACGGCGGACGAAAGGAATTTCGGTAGTTTTGTCGTCGACAGAACGGAAAGCGTATTGAAAAACGATGAACGTTCGACCTTGCGTAAAAGTCACGAAAATCCCGTCGTACAGGAACTGTACGCAAGTTATTTCGGCTCGCCGAACAGCGAAAAAGCACATGAAGTTTTGCATACGACGTACGAACAAAGACCGAAGTATTAAAAAAATGCCGCGAAATTGTTTTTCGTGGCTTTTTTATGAAGATTCGGTCTTGACAAAAGCCATAGAATTGTGTTAAATTATAAAAAAGAAAAAGACTATCCAAACAAGGAGGATATATGAACAAGAAAAACATTTTGTTAAAAGTGATTATTGCCGTATTCATGGCGGTATTCGCTTGCTCGATGGTTGCTTGTGATTTCGGTGGAAGTAGTAGCACTAAGAAGAAAGACGACACCACCACGACCACCAAAGAGTTAAAAGCCGGAGACATCAAGACTTTGACCGATTTGACCGATTACTCGAGTAAAGCGCTAAAATCGGCTGTGACGTTCAATGCCGCTTCCAAACAGTACGCGGGGACCGATTGCACCGAACAGCTCAATGCTTTGCAGGACAGAATCACCCAAAAGACCGAAGACGTACAAAACAGAGAATCGACAAAGTCGTTCGTCAAGATTTTTGTCATGTCTACGCCCGAAGGTATTATGCAAAACATGGCAGACGCCGCCTTGACTTTCAAAGAAATGGAAGCGGTCGTTGCTTATATTTCGGGTGACGTGGAAGATCCCGATATCGCAAAGTACTGCGCCAAAGTCGACGGAGAATGGGTTGGAGAGTTCACCGGTAATAGTATAAAAAAATGGAGACAATCGGAAACCGATACCAACGCAAAGAATAGCGATATCAATAAGGGTTGGTCACTCTTCGACGACTGGGAGTTATACGATAACTTGAAAGACTATGCCGAAGACTGCAAAAACACAGTAAGCGAAGAAAACAAAGACATTGCCGACGATAACGCTTCTTGGCAATACAGAAGTATTTTGCAAAAGGTATACGAGGACGTGAACTTGCCCGGCGACGTTGCGGCAAGATTGATCACCCATATGCTCGAATATGCCATAGAATTGGTGCAAGATAAGACCGGCGGTTCGGTTGTAAACTGTACGGAGAATTCCCAATATAACGATTTTGCAAAGTATTGCCGTAAAAAGGTAACCGAAGAAGACGATCCGATGGACGGTCTCGGCGATTACGATACCCTCGTTTATCTGTGTTCCTTCAACGAATTTTATGACGCTCACAGCGAGATCGGTATGAAAACTTCCGTTAAGTTGTACGGTTATTATTACGATTACAACGCTACCTATTACAAGGTAGAACTGAAAGACAGAGCAATCTATGCCAAACAGTTACAATACGAAAAGCAAGATACCTATACCAATGCGGAATGGTGGGATTACGTAATGATTCAAAGAAACAACTATATCGGTTCTTATCGTTACAGTGCGAAATTCTACAGAAGTTTCTATACGGCGCATTTTACTTTTCAAGGTTTGATTGAAGATTTTGAGTTGGAGGCATATCCGATTGATTCTCCCGATACGAAGACAACTTACACGAAAGAAATGCAAAATGCTATCGAATACACCGCAAAAGGTATCGAGGGACAGCTTGCCATGAGCGACTGGATGTGGTGCTACGGCGGTAACGAAAAGACCATGAATTCTTATAACCAAGCGAGCAGAGAATATAACGAAGCCAAAGACAAAACCAAGAGCGGTAACGGTACCAAAGAACAAGAATACGAAAAGAAATTCTATTTTGAATTGGAAGAATTGAAATTGGTGGCGTATCTTCTTGATAAAATGACGGAAATCGAATTAAACGGTGCTTTGTATTATAATTGCTACGCCTATAGCGGCAGTATGTTGAAGACGATGCAGACCTATTTGAAGAATATTCGGTATATTCAAGACGATATGGAAGACGGCACCTATTATACGCACATTGCCGATTCCGTCGGGTTACAAACGGTAGAAGAAAAGGACGAATATGCCATCGGCAAACTGACGGTTTTGGAAAAACAGGCTTATACCCTTTGGGATGATACCAAAGCAGGATCCAAAGCCACTACTAAACAGAGTTGGAAAAAGATGCTTTCCGATATCAAAGACGCGCAAAGCTATAACTACGAAGAAAAGGTTCCGAAGAGCAATATCAAGTGTTGGGAAACTCGCTGTGAATATCTCGAAGACCGAGTCATCGCAAAGTATTACAGTTGTTGCAAAACGAGAATCTCGCAGCCCGAAGACAATAAGGATGATTGTACGCACGGTTCCAACGGAGACGGCACCGAAGTTACAAAAGAATACTTAGAGAGTTGCACGATTTCCATGTTTGTTTCTACTTACGAACAAATCTTATTTTATATTGCCGGAAAAGCGAATATAGAATTTGACACGTTAAGCAAAGGGTTTTCCGTTGCCACCCCGACTTTAACGACAACGGGAGATAAAATTATTTATAAAGCCGGCTATTTGGAAAACGATATTGCGTCACTTACCCCGGCAGGTTATTCCGAAGAAAAGACTATTACGTTTGGTTCGGGTAAGTCTTTGAACGGGGTAATCAATGACGGAGATTTGGATACCGACGATGAAAACTGGTGGAACAGCAACGACGTTCACAACGCCGAAGGAGCCGATACCGCATACGGTCCCGAAGTCAAGACGGAAACCGTTGGCAGTAAAAAGTATAACTATAACTATAATTATACGTTCAGTTATTGGTATCTCGATAAAGAATGTAAGTACGAATTCGATGCGGACGACGATATCGACTTTGACGTAATTGTTTACGTAGGATACGATATAGAAAAAGTCTGTAACGGATTGGGTTAAGCTCCTGAAAACGTAAAAACCAAAAAAAGCACGACGCTACGTCGTGTTTTTTTTGTTTAGGGTATTGCCAAAAGTTTTTTTATGTATTATAATAAATAAGAATCTATAGTAAGGTGGATTTTTATGGATATTGAATTGATAGCCGAAAGAATTAAATGTATGCGAGAGGATTTAGACATCAGCGTACAGGAAATGGCGGCTCTTTGCGGTATGACGGAAGAACGGTATTTAGAAATGGAAAGCGGAGACGTCGATTTTCCGTTTAGTTTTTTGAACCGCTGTGCCAACCGTTTCGGCGTGGATATTTCCGCATTGATGACGGGTGCCATTACTTCCAATCTTCGTACCTATGCTGTGGAACGCGCAGGAAAAGGTCTGCGTGTGGACAGACGGGCGGATTTTGAATATCTCCATCTTGCCAGTCGATTTTATAATCATCGAATCGATCCTTTGTACGTTTCGGTACCGTACTCCATCGACGCTTTGGAAAAGCCGATAGATACCAACACGCACGAAGGGCAGGAGTTTGATTACGTTTTGAAAGGAACGTTAAAGTACGTTGTGGGCGATAAAACGGAGATTTTGTCGGAAGGGGACAGCATCATGTTGGATTCTTCCATCCCGCACGGAATGATTTCTATTACGGAAGGGGGAAGCACCTTCCTTGCTATAGTGATAAAAAAATAAAAACAGGTAGCTTATGGGTAGATTATTAAAACACTTGAAGCCGATGGCAAAGTATTTTGTAGTGGTCGTACTACTACTTGCCTGCGGAGCAATGGCGGAGTTATTCTTGCCGGGCTTAATGGCTGACATTATCAACGACGGTATTTACATTGACTATGAACCCGCTTACGTTCACATGGAAATGGAGAACCCCTTCGGTGATATAGACATTGAATTCGATAGTCTTGTTTACAAAGAAGGATACATACCGGTCTTTGAAATGAAAGACGGATTTTCGGCGACGGATATCAAGAAAGCGTGGAACGAGAACTTTACGAGCGGGTTCAATATCGAATTTGAGTTTAAGGATATTCCCGTAACGGACAGTGAACAGCTTTTTAACGAAGTTTTGATTCCGTTTATGAATGCCTTGGAGAAAGTTTCTTTCAAAGAAACGGGGCATACGAAATACAGACAGTACAG
>DCGI01000031.1:0-5875 GCA_002315475.1 Christensenella sp. UBA1782
AAGGGAAACGCACCCTTTCACCCGGATGCCGTTTAACCCTTTTATATAGGTGACGTCGGTCGTAAGGGGCACGAGGGACGGTACGGGCTTTTTGACGCTATGTCCGAAAGGGGTAAACAAATCGTAGCTTTCTTTCCCTTTGGTCGCATGACTTCCGGTGCAAAGGACGACGTTTTTGGTATGATAGACGCCGTTTACGACAAACCCGCCGCTTTCGGCTTGTACGTCGTTCACTTCCACCCCGCAAACCAACGCATCCCCCACTTTTTTTCTGAGCGCGTTTACCACCGTCAAAGCCGTTTCGCTATACGGATAAACCTTGCCGTTCATGACTTTTGTCAAGATGCCGACCTTCTGCCAAAATGCGGTAACGTCCTCCCCGATAACCGAAGTCACGAAAGCGGGATCGTTGTATTTTTCGGGACAAACGTCAACGGCGGAAAGATTACATTTTCCGTTTCCCGTAACCAATATCTTGGAACCGGCTTTTTCTTCACGTTCCAAAAGTAACACCTTTTTACCTCGTTCCAAAGCGGTGACGGCGGCGGCGAATCCGCTCGCCCCACCCCCGATAACGATACCGTCGTATCTCATATAAACATACCGTCCGTTTTGTTTTGCCATGCACGTATTTTTGCTATATCGTATACCTTAGGTATCTTTTCGGATACCCTTATGGCTTTATTTGCGTGTAGGAGCATGCGTAACGTCTTCCAAAGAAGGGCGGGATTTTTCATGCCGACCAAACCTTTATGCAAGACGTCGGGAAAGGCAAGTTTTATCATCTTGCCGATGGCGGAACGGCAGAGGTCGTCGTTGGACAAAATGCCCGAAGTAAAGAACCAGGTTACTTCTTCGCTTTCCCTTTCGAGCAGCCAATTCTTTAAGCACTCCACCCCGTAATGTTCCCGAAACGCCGATACGCATTTTCTTTGATACGTCCAAAGGTTCTTTGCCGACGCATCTCCGTTTCGGAGGGTTTCGGCAAGGAAAGAAGCCGCCAGTAAAGAGGTGGCGATACCGCTGCCGATCATGGGTACGGTCATACAGGCACTGTCGCCTATACAAGCATAGCCGTCCCAAACGAATCTTGACAAAGGACGTCGAACGGGTATGGTGCAAAGCTTTCCTTTTTTCAGGCAGGTTTCGGGCAGGACGGGATTCCTTTCGCAAAGATCTTGCAAGGCGTTTTCCTTTTCTTCAGCGGTTAGTTTTCCTACCCTACCGATCAAAATATCGGCTTCCCCTTGATCGGTGATACACCAACTTATGCCCTTTTCTCCCCGATGTTTCATGTAGACTTTGTTGGTGTCTTCGGTCACCTTTTCCCGCAAAGCGTAAAAAGATCTTTCCACGAAAAAGACCGATTCTTTGGAAACTTCGGGAAAGCCCCATGAGGCGGGAAGGGACTCTCGCAGAGGGGAAAACACACCGCACGAGTCGATAACCAAGTCGCAAAAAACTTCCTCGTCTTGCTCCTTTTTGATTAGTACACCGACCACTTTATCATCTCGAATCAATACTTTTTTCACAAAAACACCGAAAACGCACGTCACGTTTTTTGCATTGTTGATTAAAATTTCGTTCAATTTTTTACGGTTTACCGAAAAATCTATCCATTCTTTTTTTTGATGCAGACGCATTTTTCCGTTCCCGTTCGGTGGGTAAAACGTCCAGTCTTTTTTCGGATAACTACCCTCGGGTAGCGGCAGATTCGCGAGCGAAAACGCTTGCGGATTTACATCGTCAAACCAGTCGTAACGCATATCCTCCGCTTTCTTTTCCTTTTCGTACACGGTCACTTCGTGTCCCTGCTCGGCAAGAAGTCCCGCCGCATACAAGCCGCCGATTCCGGCACCGACCACCACGATTTTCATAGCCAAACCTCCTATTTTTTTGGTTTAGTATAGCATAAATCCGTTTTTCTTTCAAGTTTCCTTTACTTTTTTTCGGTTTTCTTGTATGATTAAAAAAAATAAAGAAACTGAGGAGAAAATTTTATGGTAGAAAGTTATGCCGTTATTTTCGTTCTCGGCGGGTTGATTGCCCTTGCCATCATCGGCATGAGTGTTTTTTTTATCGTCAAAGCCTGTCGCAGAGCCAAACAAATCGGAATGGATAAAAAGTTAATTAAAGACTCCGTTCGTTCCAGTGCCGTCTTTTCCATCGTACCCAGTATTCCCATCGTGGTCGGAATCGGTATTTTAATGCAATCTCTCGGAATCGCCATTCCTTGGATTCGTTTAACCGTTATCGGGGCGTTACAATACGAATTGATTGCCATGGATCAGGCAAAAGCCGCCCTTGTGGGTACCGAGGCTTCCTACGAAACTTTTATCGCCACCGCCACCGTCTTAATGACGCTCTCCATATTGAGCGGTCCCGTCTTCAACGCTATCTTTTATAAGAAGTATCAAGGGAAACTGGCTTCTTTGCAAGAAAAGAACGGCAAACTGATGAATACCGTTACCGGTGCTTTGCTCGGGGGACTGCTTGCGGGTATGCTTTCGTCTATCCTCGTGGGCGGAATCTTTACTGTCGGCAATCCCACCACCGACGCCTCGGGTGCCGTTTCGTACGGAGAAGTCACTTTGATCACTTTGGCTGCCAGCCTCGTCATTATGGGACTTTGCGGCGTCATACTGAAAGTCTTTAAGCAAAAATGGATAGAAAGCTATGCTCTGCCCATCACTATTTTGGGTTCGCTCGGCATCGCGTACGCATTTATTGCCGCAGGCTTGTTTTAAGAGGAGGTTTTATGAAAAAAAGCAACGCCACTCCGCAAACTCGTGCGGAATACAACAATAGCGTCCACACCATCGGACGTATCTTTACTTGGATAGCCCTCGGTTTAATCCTTTTGGTACCGGTAGCCTACTGCCTCAGTGCCAAAGTGTTGCCTGACGGTACCGCTTTGTTAAAGTCCCTTCCCTTTCTGTTCGGATACCTCGCCATCGGCTTGGTGGAAGCGTTCAGTTACGCCCCTTTGCTCGGGACGGCGGGGCAGTATATCGGTTTCATCACCGGAAACATCAGCAATCTGAAACTGCCCTGCGCCATCAACGCACATACCGTCACCAAAGTACAACCGGGTACCGAAGAACACGAAATCGTGACGACGATAGCCATTGCCGTCAGTTCTATCGTAACCACCCTCATCATCGTGATAGGCTTGATTCCCCTTCTTATCTTTCAAGAACAAATCGTGACCGTTCTTAACCCGATAGCTCCGTACGTTATTCCCGCCATCTTCGGCGGTCTGACCTTAGTCCTGCTCGCCTCGTATTACAAAGTAGCCGTCATCCCCTTCGTCGCCTGTATCGTCATTTGCGTCGTCGGGAATTTACTCGGCTTCGGAGCAAGTTTGGGACAGTCGACGATGGTGCTCGTCGGCATGGCAATCAGCGGTATCAGTACCGTCATCCTTTATAAAAAAGGTAAACTGTAAACCTTTTTTGCCTAAAAAAGTCAAAGCCTTTTGCCGAAAGCACACACCATGCCGACGGCAAAAGGCTTTTTTCTCGGTTCTCTGCCCGTTTGCTCTATTTTTTCTTCTTTTTCCTCTTGCAAAAAACGTGTTATAGTATTATAATATACTTGTATTTATATAAAAAGGGTAGAGTTCTACCCTGACATGGAGGAAAACCAATGGCAGTTAAAGTCCGCAACGCAGAAAACGTAAGAAAGTCGGAACTATGGGATGAAAAAGACGACGCAGCTCTGGTAGAGTTACTTCGCCGTAAAATTAAAGATACGACGATCGCCGTTCGAGAATGCGAATCTCCCTATGAACGCAGCCGTCTGAAAGAGCAGAAGAAACGCTACAAGATTATGTACAAAAAAGTGAAAACCGGTTCCTATAACGGCGACATCATCTTTAACGAACTTCGTGCTTCGGCAGCACTCACACAAGAACAGTCCCTTTCCACCCGTGCACACGCTTCGGTACAAGGGGGAAAGATTTATAACAACAGTTATAACGCTATGGACTTCGACTACGAAACGGCTTTCCGTAAAAAGAGATATTACGGATTTTCTTTGCCGTTCTTCCTGACGATATTGTCTTTGCTTTTGGTGGCGTCTTTCGTCATCGGTATTTTCCTGCCCCAAACGGCTACCGACTGGGTAAAAGAAAACGTGGGCATCGACTTGAATTCTTACGTCGTCATCCATCTCGGCGAACAGGAAGACGGCTCCGTCATCGACTTTTCGGTAGACGACGACGGACCTTGGCCGAACGGTGTATACGATAACAGCTTCCTTACGCCCGGTTCCGACGAAAAGTTCTCCGAAGTGTACGAAGCGAAGACGGACGGCTCGCCTATCATGCTTTACGCCGACTGCGGCATCAGTGCCATTTACGTCAACACAAGCGATATCGTCAAATGTTGGTTCAAGACCAAAATGTTGGAAAAAGTCCGTTTGAGTTTTATCGAAGACTTGGAGTACTTTCAAGGAGACAGCTATTATTATAGATACTTCTTGCAAGACAAGTCGCAAGAATACGTCATCAAGAAAAACGCCGAAGGAAACTACGACTTCGGTACCATCTATAACCATATCGGCGTCTACGGTACCATCATGTTCTTGATCGTCGCCTTCCTTATGTCGGTCGTCTTGCTCTTGATAAACTTAATACGACTTTTCACATACACCTCGAGGAGAATCCACGGGACGACTTTGTTTACCTTCTTTATGTCGGTACTCATGGTTCTTGCACCCGCTTTGGCGAGCTGTAACGGCACCCAACTCGGTACCGCTTTGACTTCTTATTTCAGCTATCTGTCGGGCGAAGAAGGCTTCCTTTCCTCCTTCACCACGACGGTCGGTTGTTCCGTCATGATGCTTGCACCTGCGGGAATCTGCTTGTTGATGCTTCTTTTGCCTTTCCTCTTCAAGAACCGCTTTAAGAAACTCCCCACCCGCCTGCCCAAAGGTAACCGCGTACACGATCCCTTCAACAGAACGAAGGCATAATCTATGTTTGAAACCTTCAAAACCGATTTACAAGCTGCCTTAGATAACGATCCCGCCGCCAAAAACAAAGCGGAAATCGTTTTTACCTACGGCGGCTTTCGTGCCTTGCAGACATACCGTATCGCACACTTTTTATACCGAAAGAATCTCCATTTTATTGCCTTCTTACTGACGGCGAGAGCCCGACGGCTTTACGGGGTGGAAATCCATCCCGCCGCCAAAATCGGAAAAGGCGTTTTTATCGACCACGGTGTCGGTTTGATTATCGGCGAAACGGCGGAAATCGGTGACTTCGTTACCATTTATCAAGGGGTTACGCTCGGCGGTACGGGTAAAGACGTCGGAAAACGGCACCCTACCGTAGGAAACCACGTCATGATCAGTGCGGGTGCCAAAGTCTTAGGCCCCGTCGTTATCGGAGAGTATTCCAAAATCGGTGCGGGCAGCGTCGTTTTGAAAAACGTTCCTCCGCACTCCACCGTCGTCGGCGTTCCCGGCAGAGTGGTTCGGATGCATGGAGAAAAATATAACGATTTGGATCAAAAGCTACCCGATCCCGTTTTGGAAGAATTCGCTCGCATCAACGAACGCATCACCCATTTGGAGAAGAATGCCGGCATCGTCAGTTGCGGTTATTCCATCTCCCAACAAATCAATAAAAAATTTGACGATAAAGAGGATTTATAATGTTAAAAGTTTACAACACACTCACACGACAGAAAGAAGATTTCGTACCGATTGACGAAAAGACCGTCCGCATGTATTCCTGCGGGCCTACCGTATACAGTTATGCGCACATCGGTAATCTTCGCACCTATATTTTTATGGATACCATTCGTCGTGTTCTTCGCTACGACGGCTACAAACTCAAAGGCGTCATGAATATCACCGACGTGGG
>DCGI01000031.1:5910-14421 GCA_002315475.1 Christensenella sp. UBA1782
CATCTTTTGTCGGACGGCGACAACGGGGAAGACAAGATGGCGAAAGCCGCTCGGGAACAGAAAAAAACGCCTTGGGAAATCGCCGCATACTATACCGACGTTTTCTTTAAGGATATAGACGCCTTAAATATCGGCCGTCCCGAAGTGATTGCCAAAGCGACCGACCATATTCCCGAAATGATAGCTTTCGTAAAGGCACTTCAAGAAAAAGGATTCGCATACGAAATCACCGACGGTATTTATTATGACATATCGAAATTCCCGACCTACGGCAAGCTTTCCGGTCAGACTTTGGATGAAAAAGAAGCGGGCGCCCGCGTGGAAGAAAACAGCGAAAAGCATCATCCTGCCGACTTTGCCCTTTGGAAAAAAGCCGACAAAAACCATATCATGCAGTGGGAAAGTCCCTGGGGTATGGGTTTTCCGGGTTGGCATATCGAATGTAGTGCCATGAGCCGAAAATATTTGGGCGAAGTGTTTGACATCCATTCGGGCGGTATCGACGCCGTTCCCGTTCACCATGAAAACGAAATCGCGCAAAACGAAGCTCTTGCCGGCAAACAAACGGTCAACTATTGGATGCATGGAGAATTCATGATGGTTGACGGCGGCAAAATGAGTAAAAGTTTGGGAAACGTCTACACCATCAGTCAACTTCGCGAAAAGGGCTATGAGCCGTTGGACTTCCGTTTCTTCTGTTTGAACGCCCACTATCGCAAAAAATTGAACTTCACGTTTGAAGGTATGACGGCGGCAAAAACCTCTCGTGAAAGAATAATGGCATCCTTATATCAACACAAGAACGCACAAGCGACAACCGATCCTGCGGTCTTGAACGATTACAGAACGAAATTCAACGATGCCGTCAACGACGATCTCAATATACCGCTTGCGCTCGGCGTACTCTTCAATCTGCTGAAAGAACCGAAAAGTAAAGACGTCTACGCCCTTGCTTTGGACTTCGATAAGGTTTTCGGACTGAACTTCGATAAAGTATCCGCTCCCAAACAAGAAACCGAAACAGCCGATATTCCGCAAGAGGTACTGGACTTGGTACAACGACGTACCGAAGCCAAAAAGAGCAAGAATTTTGCCCTTGCCGATGAAATCAGAGGGAAAATCGCCGCATTGGGTTATGAAGTGAAAGATACCCGAGAAGGTGCGGTTATTACAAAACTATAAGGAGGAAGGTATCATGAAAAAAATCTACAAAATCGAGGACGGAAAGAAACTATGCGGCGTGTGCGGAGGTATTGCGGAATACTTCGACATCGACGTAGTCCTTGTGCGCGTGCTTTGGCTATTAGGTTTCCTTTGTGCCGGCGTCGGCTTAATCGCCTACGTCGTTTGTGCCGTTTGTTTCCCGAAAAAATCGGAAATACAATAACTCGGAATCAGCGAATCGTACCGTTCGAAACCACCGTTTCGAGCGGTTTTTTTAGAAGAAAAGGG
The DNA here is from genome assembly GCA_002315475.1 of Christensenella sp. UBA1782. GTDB lineage: Bacteria > Bacillota > Clostridia > Christensenellales > DTU072 > CAG-1782. The sequence goes on from DCGI01000031.1 coordinate 7,363, forward strand.
TATAACCGCTCTTTTCATACCGATTCGTTCGGTCATTTAGCAAAAAGGAAACAACCGTATGGTAGGAAAAAAAATCATCGTCATTTCATTAGTGATTCTATTGATCGTCGTACTTGTTATCGGCGTGTACTACGGCGTCAATCGCACACAACGGAAAATTCGCACCCACGCCGGAAATTCCGAAGAATACGCCGTCAAAAACGCATCTAATAACCCCGCAAGTCCCCTTGCCGGCAAGAGATTTTTATTTTTGGGTAGCTCGGTAACGTACGGTGCCACCGCATTGGGAGAATCCTTCGTGGACTATCTCGAAAAAGAAGACGGCATCGTCGTCGTTCAAAAAGAAGCGGTTTCGGGAACGACGTTGGTTACGCAAAACGAACAATCCTATATACCGCGTCTGAAAGCTCTGCCGAAAGACCTGACAATCGACTGTTTCGTCTGTCAGCTTTCCACGAACGACGCTTCTTTGCTTCTTCCGCTCGGTACCCTTTCTAAGGACGAAGAACGAGACGAAAGCACCGTCATCGGTGCCATAGAAACCATTATTGCGTACGTCGAAGAAACTTGGGGGGTGCCGATTGTCTTTTACACCGGCACGAAATACGATTCGGCGGCATACCAAAACATGGTGGACGCCCTCTATGCGATAGGGGAAAAACGGGAAATCGGCATCATTGACCTATGGAACGACGCCGACATGAACGCCGTTTCGCAAAAAGAGTACGCTCTCTATATGTTCGATCCCATTCACCCCACGAGAGCGGGTTACCGAAAATGGTGGACGCCGAAATTTAGAAGCTACCTTTCCGATTATCTTGCCCGTTAAAAAAATCCCTTGCCTTTGTGTTATGCAGCACCGAAAGCAAGGGATAATTTTTGTATTGAAAGACAATTATGCGGTTTTTTCCCCTTGGGTTGCGGCGACTTCGGCTTTGCCGACTTTTTGACGTGCCTTTTCGGTTTCTGCATCGAAGTCTTCTCCGCCGAGCAATCTTGCTCTGCGTTTTAATTCTTCCATAACGACTTTATGTTTTTTATCGTCATAATCCCAGAAGAAATACGGGATTATCATTAAGACGTACCCGAGCGCATCGAAAAGAATGGGTATGGAGATAATACCGAACCGAGCCGAATCGAGGAACAAAATATCCCAATTCGAGTTATACCCGTTTTTCAAAAGGATAATGGGAATAATTAAACCGGTAAGCGTTGTTATCGGACTGATTATGACCGAGAATATCCCTTTGAAGTTTTCCAACCGTTCTCCCGAGATATACATTTGATAGTCACGAATACGCAAATTCATTTCGTCTTTGGCTTGTTCGGGTATAGAAGTCGCCATGGCCTGCGTGAATTTCAAAATAATCAACAAGGCACTCATCAATATATATTGATTTCCGCATAAATAGAAGACGGCGACGTACCCGAAAGAAACGAGGGCTTTTATCGCCATTTCGATGATTCGCATATATTTGTATTTCATCTTTTTGATAAAATAAGGTGCCACGAAACTGAGCGGTGTTCCGCCGAAGACAAGCAATACACTAATGGCACTGAAAATTACACCGTCAGCACGCATGGTATACAGTAAAAGAACGGTCGTAAAATTCAACATGCCGTTCCCGAGCGAATCCAACAAACCGGTGATAGTGTCTATCCAATAGTATTTATTCCGTAATACACCGAAAATTCCGTCCCAAAACCCGATTTGCACTTTCTTTTCCAAAGCGGGTTGCGGAATTCTCTCTTTTATTTTCGGAGCAAAAAAGGTAGTTAACGCGGCACAGAATATGTACGCAACGGGTAGAACGTACCGATAAACGTTAATATCGGCGAATTTATCGGGGAAACAGGCAATAATGACGGGCAGTAAAAAGTCAAGAACCGACTTGAAACTATGTGCAAGACGTCGGGGCCAAATACGAATCAAAAACCGTTCGTCCGCATTCGGGGTGCATTGATTGGAAACGTTTTCGGAATGGTTGCCCGAGTCGAAATTGGTGAACAACGTCATAAGCAGGTATAGTATCCATACCCGTTCGCACACGTCTCCGATTTTGTAAATGGGGAGCCAACCGATTAAGATGAACATAACGGCTTTTTGCCACAATTCGCTATAAATCTTATACTTATATCTGCCGTATTTGGGTACCAACTTTTTACGCCACAGAATATCCCGAATACCTTTATACCCGTTACAGAAAAACTGAACGCCGATAATACTGAATATCGTTTTTGTATTGATACCGGCAAGCGTATTGACGTAATTTGCGATAGCGGAGCCTTCGGGCAACAAAAAAGAAAAGTTTATTGCCATAAGAAGGATTCCGACGAGGGCGAACGTTCCGTAAAAAATCAAAAACTTTCTTTCGGTTTTTTTCGGGAAGATACCGAGATTATCGGCTACCATCCACGAAAAAACGTTCCACGGATACCCGAGCGGCGCACCGATTAACGTAATAATCGAATAGGTCAGATAGGGCAAATTGTAGTGATACATAATCAAATAACAACTCGCCGCAAAAGAAATCATGCTCGTCGCCGAAGTCATGGCGTAGTTGAAATTGATGGCACCGAAAATGGAAAAATACTCTTTATAGGGGACGTATTTACCGACCGGCGGAACCGACCAATAGGTCTTGAGTTCGTTTTTGAACCGAATAAATAAATTCTTTTTCTTTCCCATTTTTTACCTACTCTTTCCGTATTCGATTTTTATGGTTTCCGTAAGAGAAATATTGTTCCAATAATCCCCTTTTTGTACTCGTTTGAATTCGCTTTCGGTACGTTCCACCTGCAAAGAAGAGAGTTTGACGCACTCAAAAAAGGCGTGATGTTCGATTTTTTCGACCGCTTTCGGAAGGAACATCTCGGTCAGTTTTTTGCAATAGGAAAATGCGTCCGAAGCAATGATTCGGGTGTTGTCGGATAACGTGATTTTTTCCATGGAAGCACATTTGAAAAACGCCATAGAACCTATTTCTTCCACCGAAGGAAGTACAACTTCCACAAGATTTTCCGCATAGGCGAAACACAACGGAACGATACGTTTCACCGTCGTAGGAAGGGTATACCGCATGACGGTTTGTTCGCCTTCCTGCGTTTTCAGGGTGTTGCCTTCATACTGTACGTATTGCATGGGAAACAAAATCACTTCAGTCTTATCCTTATTATAAAGAATCCCGTTTTCCGAACGATAACAAGGGTTATTTTCGTCTACGAAAATCACCTGTAACGATTTCGAATAGTAAAAAGCTTGTTCTTCGATGGAAGTAACCGACGCACCTATATGTATTTCGGTGATATATTCGTCACAGCAAACTGCGTATTTCCCGATGGCGGTCACCTTCTTTTCGGGATTCGCCACCCACTCGTTCCCCTTCTTTTCGTAAACGCTGTCAAAGTACAAAACGTTGGTGCTTTTGTCGGAATGGTATCCGACCAATTTATAACCACCGTCTGTTTCTTCGTATTCGTACATATCGAAGGAAACCGCATTAAAACTGAAATATAAACTTGCGCCGATACAGGCAAGCAACAATACCGCAAACAGAACTTTCCAAATCGGCTTTATCTTGGGTTTGAGCGAATCAAACGAAAAGGAGTCTTTCGATTCTTCCGATTTTTTTTCAGGTTCCGTAGCGTTGAGGATGTTCTCTTTTTCTTCCGACATGCTCACACCTTCCTTTTACTATACTCTATATTTCTATTATAAAGGAAAAAAAAGTTTTTTCAACCCCTATTTTCATTTTTGCATATAAAAAGGGAACGAATACTTGCTATTCGTTCCCGTCATTCCTCTTGTGCCGTCGGTGACAACCGACGCTTTTGGAAAGAGGGGTACGGGGAGGAAACTTTTTTCAAAAAAGTTTCCTCCCCGCCCCGTATTACCGTACCGAAAAATTACAGCATATCCCCGTCCACAAGGGGCGTAATTTTGATTTCGTCGGAGTGTTCTTCTTCGGCTTGTTTCGGCTTACTGTCCAAAATAGGCAGAAAGTACCCCGGCATATTAGCGTTGGTAATAAGATTGGTAACCGTACTGCGTAGATAGGGATATAAAAAGTCCATACCCTGCTTCCGCATCGTTTCTATATCCGCCATTTTCAAAATGGCAAAATGCGAAAAAAGCTTCACCGTAAAATCAAACGGCGTCTTTCTTTCTTCGGTGCTTTCCACTTTGGCAGTCAAAAACAAAAAGTAATTTTCTTTTTCGATTTTTATATCGGCTCGAATTTGCGGACAAATTTGAAAATTATGTTGGTCGGCATCCACGTTGTTATTCCGCCGAAACGCCATTTCTTCCACACGATACTGCATGAATCTTAAATTTTCCATGTGTTCTCCTTATCTCCCAATGCGTTTTCCGCTTTCACGATATCGTCCACACGCAGGACGATATAGGCTTTTCCCGTCTCCGACGAAGTGAAGGCGTACGCATATTCCACACCCACGCCGACGGAGGCAAGTTTATTCATGGATTCGGCAAATCCACCCGGACGGTCGGTAACTTTCACTGCCAAAACCTGCGTAACGGTCACTACGTAACCCGCCCCTTTTAACAGTGCTTCCGCTTCCTCGCAGTTTTCGACGATTACACGCAGAATACCGTAATTTTGCGTATCGGCAAGGGACAACGCACGAAGATTGATGCCGTTCTTTGCTAAAAAATTCGCGACGTCGGCAAGTTTCCCCGCCTTGTTTTCCACCATAACGGAAATCTGATTTACTCTCATACTGTCCTCCCCAAAAAATCAGTCGTGTAAATTTCTTTTATCGATTACTCTTTTTGCCTTCCCTTCGCTTCGTTCTATGCTCCCTATCGGAACCAAATGCACTTTGGCACCGATGCCGATCATATTTCGAATGGCATTACTTAGATCTTTTTCTTTGGCGGTGATTTCTCGTACCGTATCCGAAAAGCCTTCCGAAGACAATTCTACGAAAACGTCCAACGTGTCGTTATTGTCGACGCGATCGATCTCGATGCGATAATTGGGTTCGTATCCGCATTGAATTAAAACCGTTTCGATTTGGGACGGGAAGACGTTCACCCCGCGGATGATCATCATATCGTCCGAACGTCCCATCGGTTTTGCCATTTTGATAAACGTTCTTCCGCAGGAACACTTTTCTCGAGTAAGAACGCAAATATCCCTCGTACGATACCGCAACATGGGGAAAGCTTCTTTGTCGAGGCAGGTAAATACCAATTCCCCTTTTTCCCCTTCGGGTAGGACTTCGCCGGTATCGGGATTGATAATTTCGGCGATGAAGTGGTCTTCGTTAACGTGCATTCCGTTTTGTGCAGAACACTCGAACGCCACACCCGGTCCGCTGATTTCGGTCAAACCGTAAATGTCGTAGGCTCGTATCCCGAGCGATTTTTCGATATTTCTTCTCATTTCTTCCGTCCAAGGTTCGGCACCGAAAATGCCGATTTTCAGCGAGGTATCGTCGGGAGAAATACCGCTTGCTTTGAGCGATTCTCCGAGATAAGCGGCATAGGACGGCGTACAACACAAAACGGTAGAACCGAGATCCTGCATAAACTGAATCTGTCGGTCGGTGTTGCCGCTGGACATGGGTACGGTCATGCAACCGAGCTTATGCGAGGCTCCGTTCAAGCCCGATCCCCCCGTAAACAAGCCGTAGCCGTAAGCTATCTGCACCACGTCTTCTTTATCGGCACCCGCCGCAACCAAGGCTCTGGTACAACAGTCTTCCCATAAATCAATATCGTGTCGGGTATAAAAGGCAATGACTCTCCTGCCCGTCGTACCGCTGGTCGAATGAATCCGCACCACTTCGGACTTGTCTACGGCAAGAAAGCCGTACGGATAACTGTCTCGCAAATCGTATTTGGAGATAAAGGGCAGTTTGTGCAAATCGTCGATCGAACGAATATCGGAAGGTTTTACCCCCTTCTTATCCATTAAATCACGATAATACGGCACGTTCTTATAGACGTGCTCCACTTGTTTGACTAATTTTTCACTCTGTACGCGCCGAATGGTTTCCACGTCGGCACATTCTATTTCCGGTTGATAATATGACATAAGTCTCCTTATTATTGTATTGGAACCCCCCTTTACAAGTCGGGATAACAGGGGGGCAACGAACGCTTGTGTTCACTGATTCGGTGAAAACGTTCGATTATTTTTTTACTTTCTTCCGATACGGGTTTCCCCTCCATATAGTCCTCGATTTCCTTATAGGTTACGCCCATTTCTTTTTCGTCGGTTTGTCCCTCGAAAAGTCCGGCGGAAGGGGCTTTGTTGATTATCGTGGAGGGAGCGTTGAAATAGCGTAAAAATCCATAGACGTCCTCGACCGAAAGGTCGGCGATGGGATCGAAATCGAAAGCACCGTCCCCCCACTTGGTAAAGTAGCCCATAAATCGCTCGTTTTTATTGCCGGTACCGGCGACGAGATACCCGTATTTGGCGGCGACCGCATAAAGGGCGGTCATGCGCAGTCTGGGTGCTATGTTGTTTAACGATTGCGACGTAATGTCGTCGCCCAGTTGCGCTACGATCGATTGTTTCGCCTCCGTCAAATCTATTATCTCGGATGCGATACCGAATTGTTCGGCAAGGCGTTCGGCATCCGACTTATCGCTGCCGTAATTGATTTTGGATTCGCAAGGCATAATCACGCCGATTACGTTCTCGCAGGCTTTTTTGCACAAGATACCGACTAAGGCACAATCCTTACCGCCGCTGTTTCCGAAGACAACCCCTTTCGCACCCGTCTTTTGCAAGAATGCACGAATGCAGGCTACCCTCTTTTTTTCTTCCTCAGCATAATCCGTCATAAAAAACCTCCGTTGTTTTCGTTATTATATAGTTATATAGTAATAAAAGAAAGTTGTCAAGTAAAACATCGAAGATTGACAGGAAAATGATTTTATGTTATAGTATCCTTATGTGCAAAAAACCTTATCGAAGTCCCACCCTGCCGCCAATCTTTGTCAAAGAAACGGATAAAATTTCTTGGGAGCAACGCCGCCAAGAAATTTTAGATACCTTTTACGACGAAGTTTTCGGTCGCCCC
>DCGI01000044.1:0-211 GCA_002315475.1 Christensenella sp. UBA1782
ACAAGGGAAGGATACGTATTTTTGGGTTGGTACGAAGACGAAACCCTTTTGACTCCGCATAACTGGCGTACCGAAAAGTACGTCGACGCCGACATGACTTTATACGCCCGTTGGGAACCCGATAACACCGCTACCGCCACGAAGTACACCTACTTTTCTTTTACGAAGGACACCGATAACTACGGAAATCCCTACTACGTCCTGTCGGTTC
>DCGI01000044.1:232-21170 GCA_002315475.1 Christensenella sp. UBA1782
AATTGGAGCAAGACCATCCCGACGTCGTGTTGCCCAACACCTACGAAGGGTATCCCGTCCGAGAAATCAAAAACGGTGCGTTTTCCTCCTGCAAAATTACTTCGGTATACATTCCTGCCACCTACACGCTCGGTCTTAATCGTGCCTTTGCCGATTGTAAATTCTTGACCAAAGCGGAATTTGAAAAAAGTAACGAACGTACCTTTCTCAGTCAATCCGTTTTTTCCGATTGTTCTTTACTGTCCGAAGTGATTTTATCCGACGCCCTCACCGACATCGATTATTTATGCTTTAACGAATGTACGAGTTTGGTAACTATCTCTTTACCGTCCACGCTCGTCGGTATTAACGAAAAAGCTTTTTATTTCTGTACCTCTCTCGAAACCGTTACTTTACCGGACAGCGTTCGGACGGTCGGCGAAGAAGCCTTTGCGGGATGCACGTCGCTTACCGCCTTTTCGGTGGGAGAACGTTCTCTCCTCACCTCTTTCGCCGCAAGCACGTTAAACGATACGGCAGTCACAAAAATAACCCTGCCCGAAGGGATGCAGGGTTTGACTTTGGAAAATCAAAATATTACCGTTACCTATTATTCGCAGGAAAAATAAAAATCTTCCGCTTTTCGGATTTCTTCTTCGTAATTTTCTCGGATGCACAGAACGGGTAAATTCTTTTGCCGAAAGCCCTCCGAAAACCGTCTGTTTTCTCTTTGCAACAGTGGAACGGTGCAAGAGTCGTCCGCCGTTCTCTTTTCGATGCAAGAGGCGTTTTGCAGAATGGTTTGATAGTGTTTTTCAATATATTTTTCGTCGAAAGCAAGACACAGAAAACCGATTTTCGCTCGGTATCGTTCTTCAAAATCCTTTTGCCAATCCAACGGCACGTAACAACCTTCCACAATCAGGTTCTGCCCGTTTTCAACGGCGGTTTTGATGATTTCTTCGGTGATTTTCCAGACCGGCTCGGTCAAGGCTTCATCCCCCTCGTCCAAGGAGAAATCGGCAAGACCGCTCCGCAACAGTCCCATTTTGATATGGTCTTGCGAAAGATAGGGAAACCGATACTTTTCCAGCCATTTTTGTGCCAATCTCGTTTTACCGGTATGGGTTGCACCCGTCAAAAGAAGTATCACTTTTTATCGTTTGAAAGGCACGAAACGGGGTTGTTGTTTGTCAAAAACCGTCCAAGCGGTAAAACCTGCTTCGGCGGCGATTTTTTCCGCCAAGTCGAATTTGTTGCCGATGGTTTCTTTACTGTGAGAATCGGAGCCGAAGGTAAGTTTTCTCCCGCCTAATTGATAATAACGCTGCAAAATATCCTTTTCGGGCATGAATTGTTCGGCGGGCAGTTTGGCATTCATCTCCAAAGCTTTATCTCGCTCGATGATTCTCGTCAAGATACCGTCGATTTCCTCCGAAAACTCCTCGTAATACAGTGCGGTATCCTCGTAGGGAGCGTTCTTGCGAACGTAACCGATATGAGAAATCGTATTGAACGGGTAATCGGCGTCCACGCTTGCGCGGATGTTGTCCAAGTATTGCTTATACGCTTCCCGTTTGCTCTTGCCGATAAAGTATTTTTTATTATAGGCGTCATAATCCCCTACCGTATGGCAAGAATTCAAAACGTAGTCGAACACCTCGAAAGGAAGCTTTTGATAGAGAGGTTCGGCTTTTTTACTGAATCCCAATTCGCAACCGATCCGTAAGAAAGGAAACTCCTGTTTTAAGGCGAGTATTTCTCGAAGGTACCCCTCCACGTCGATTTGTCGAACGCTTTGATATTCGGGCATGAACGTATAATCGAAATCGAAGTGATCGGTGATACAATAGTATTCCGCTCCGCGTTCCTGAGCGCAAAGAACCATTTCCCGAGCCGACATTTTCCCGTCGAACGAAAAAAGGGTATGGGTATGGGTGTCCAACATAGCACGCCTCCTACATTTTTTGCGGTGCGCCGATACCGAGCAAACGCAGTCCTTCTTCGATGACCACGTGAACGGCATTCGTCAAAAGCAAGCGGGCGCTCTTAACGCCTTCTTCTTCTCCCGAAATACGGTGTACCAAATAAAACTTATTATAGCTTTGGCACAAATCCACCAAGTATCTGCCGATACAGCAGGGTTCGTATCGCTCTCCCGCTTCCCGTATGGCGGATTGAAACCGTTGCAAACAGGCAATCACCGCTTTTCCTTCGGGATTGTCGACGGCGTCGAAATCGGGTTCGGCGGTACATTCTCCCACCTTCGCCATGACGCTCAGACATCTTGCGTTCGTGTACTGCACGTACGGCCCCGTTTCGCCGTCGAAATTCAAAACTTTATCGTACGAAAACACAATATCTTTGATTCGGTTATTATAGAGTACGCTGAAAATCACCGCACCCACACCGACCGTTTCGGCGGTTTCTTCCTTGTTTTCCAAGTTCGGACTCTTTTCGGTGATAATCTCCAAGCTCTTTTCCACCGCTTTGTTCAAAACGTCTTCCAAATAAATGACGTTCCCTTTTCTCGTACTCATGGCACCCGACTCCATACTGACCATACCGAACGCCACGTGCACGCAATCTTTCGCCCAGTCGTTTCCCATCTTTTCCAAGACCTTAAAGACCTGACGGAAGTGCAAATTCTGTTGATAAGCGACGACGTACAGACTCTTATAAAAATCGTAGGTACGCTTGCGATAATATGCCGCCGCAAGATCTCTCGTCGCATACAAAGTCGCTCCGTCGGCTTTGACGAGAAGACAGGGCGGCATTTCTTCGGCGGACAAATCCACCACCTGCGCCCCGCCGTCTTCGACAAGCAGTTTCTTTTCTCGGAGTTCCTGCAAAATCGGATCCATCTTATCGTTATAAAAGGCTTCCCCGTTATAGCTGTCGAATTGAATTTTTAACCGCTTATAGGTTTTTTGCACCTCTCGAAGGGTGATCTCCTTAAAAAGGTTATATAAGTGCAACGCTTCTTCGTTGCCGTCCTCGATTTTCTTAAACCAGGCACGTGCTTCGTCTTCCAAACTCGGATTGCTTTCCGCCTCGGTATGGAATCGTACGTAAATGGACGTAAGTTCCTGCATGCCGTATTGTTGCAGACGTTCTTCGTTCGACCAGTTCTTAAACGCAACGATCAGTTTTCCGAATTGCGTCCCCCAGTCGCCGAGATGGTTGATCCCCACCGCTTTGTAGCCTAATTTTTGATAAATGCGGTACAAACTTCCTCCGATAACCGTCGTGCATAAATGCCCGATATGGAAGGGTTTTGCGATATTGATGGAAGAATAATCCAGACAAATCGTCTTTCCTTCTCCCTCCGTACTGTTCCCGAAATTTTCTTTCTTTTCGGCGATCTCGCCCAGTACCTGTTTGGCACATTCCTTGCCGTCGACAAAAAAGTTCAAGTAGCCGTTTACGGCTTCCGCTTTCACAAAGGGTGGCGGAAGGCAGGTCAAAGACTCCGCCACGCTTTGCGCAATCTGTACCGGACTTTTGTGTAAAACTTTGGCAAACTTAAAACAAGGCAACGAATAATCCCCTTTGCTCGGATCCGCCGTTTCGGTCAACAACCCGTAAATCTCTTTTTTGTCGATTCCTTCTATGGAAAGAACGGACGCTAAAATTTCTTTCTTATCTAACATAGTTTCTTTATCTTCCTATCTTTTATTTCATATATCGTCGCATTCGGTGCGATTTTTTTCTCAAACGAAGTGCAGGTTACGATGGTTTGTATACCGTCCAATGCGTCAAACAGAGCTATCTGCCGATTGTCGTCCAATTCGCTCAGTACGTCGTCCATCAGTAAGACGGGATATTCTCCGCTCGTTTCGTAAAACAGTTTGACTTCGGCAAGTTTTAGCGAAATCGCCGCCGTCCGTTGTTGCCCCTGCGAACCGAATTTCCGAATGTCTATTCCGTTGGTGGCGATTTTTAAGTCGTCCCGATGAATACCGACCGTCGTATACGCCAGTTTTTTATCCTTTTCGAAGCTTTTTTCGTACAAAGCTTTTAGACTTTCCCGAATATCGTCGAAATTGATTTCTTCCGTTTCGTACGCTATCGTCAAGTCTTCCTGCGCACCCGTCAAATGGCTGTGACAGGACTTGGCTACCGGTGCCAAACGCTCCAAAAAACTTTTCCGTTTTCGGATGATATATTCCTGTTCGACACACATTTTGTCGATAATCAAGTCACTCATGACCTTTAACGACGGGGAAGAAACGTACTCTTTCAGCAGTTTGTTGCGCTGTTGTAAAAGTTGATTGTACCGTACGAGGGTATAAAAATACACCTTATCCTGTTGACACAGACTGATGTCGATAAATCTTCGACGATCGACGGGCGATTCTTTGATAAGACGCATTTCGTCGGGTGAAAAGTATACCACGTACACCGCACCCATCAATTCTCCCATCTTGCCGATCGGTAAGCGGTCGATCATGATTCTTTTTTTACCCTGTCTGTCGATGGAAATATCTACCCTGTGACAGGCGTACTTTTTTTGAACGGTGATATGAATTTCCGCCGATTCTTCGCTGTCCCAACGGAGAAGCTCTTTGTCCTTTCTCCCTCGAGCCGATTTTCCGACCGAAGCATAATAAATGCTCTCGGCAAGGTTGGTTTTTCCCGCAGCGTTTTCTCCCGAAAACACATTGATACCTCCGTCCAATTCTACGGATAGATCGGTGTAACAAAGAAAATTCCGCACCGCGACCTTTTTAACGTACAATCCTTAAATTCTCCCGATATCGTATGGCGTCATTTGGTAAACGTAATAGTTTAACCAGTTATTGAAAAGTAACGTTCCCGTAGAACGCCAACTATACTCCACTTTTTGCGTATCTCCGATAAAATAGTTTTCGGGCGGCTCGATGTCCATTCCTTTTTCCACGTCCCGCAAATACTCTTTTTTGAGGGTATCTCTGTCGTATTCGCTATGACCGAAAAAGAAGAAGCGACGGTTATCGATGCACTTAGCGATACTGACGCCGCACTTTTCCCCTTCGGCAAGCAAAACCACCTTGCCGCAGGAAAGCATATCTTCTTTCCGAATTTCGGTATAGCGGGAGTGCGGCACGCGGAAAGTGTCGTTCAAACCCCGCAGTAACGGTTCGTTCTCCAATAAAATTTTGTTGTCGAACACGCCGAAAAGCTTTTTATCCAATTCTTTTTTACCGACGCCGAAATAATAGTTCATGGCGGCCTGCGCTCCCCAACAGATAAACAGCGAGCTGGTCACGTTCCGCTCGGCAAAGTCCATGATGCGGCACAATTCTTCCCAATACTTGACGTCGGTAAATTCCATTCTTTCCACCGGCGCCCCGGTAATAATCATGCCGTCGAATTTTCTGTTCTCAATTTCGTCCATCGTCACGTAAAATCTATCCATGTGATTCTGCGAAATGTTGGTGGCGTTGTACGAAGCGGTACGAAGCAAAGTAATGTTGACCTGCAAGGGACTGTTCCCGAGTAAACGCATAAGCTGCGTTTCCGTTTCGATTTTGGTAGGCATCAGATTGACGATGGCAATCTCGATGGGACGTATATCCTGCATTCGTGCACGCGAAGAACTCATCACGAAAATGTTTTCCTGACTCAAAATGTCAAATGCCGGAATATCCTTCGGTATAACAATAGGCATTTTTACCTTCCTTTATTCTCAAAAATTGATATCCGCCCAAATTGCGTAATGGTCGGACGGATAATATCCGTTGTATTTTTCCCGTTCGATGCAAAACTTCGTCGCCGAAATATTTTGCGTCGTAAAGATAAAATCGATGGGCGTCCCTTCGACGCCGCCGTTATAAGCGTGGAACGTTTTGCCCGAAGCGGTTTCGGTGGCGGTGATACGGGTATCCGATAAAACGGAACGTATCTTTTGATAGGCGGCACTGTCCGACGTCGTATTAAAGTCGCCCGTCAGTATGCAATAGTCCCCTTTCATTTTTTCCAAAATCAAATCGGCGGCAAAGATTCTCGCCTTTTCGCTTTTGTGGTCGAGGTGGGTATTCATAAAGACAAAAACCTTTTGCGTGCTTTTTTCTCGCAAAACCGCAAAGGTACAGATTCTCGGGCAGGCGGCTTGTTCGCCGTCTTCCGCTTGATTAATCGAATACCCTTCGGGCGTAGCCGACAGCCAAAACGTACCTTCGTCCAACAAATCGAATTTGTCTTTCTTGTAAAAAACGGCACAACTCTCGCCGGAATCCGTTTTTTCCCGTCCTCGTGCGATACAGGCATACTCGGTCAGCGTCTTTTTCAAATCCTTGACGTGCACGTTCATGCGGGCTTCCTGCACGCCGAACACGTCGGGACTGACCGTCCCGATGACCGTATAAACGCCCTCCTTTCGGGTGTCCCATTCGTCATACTTATCGGAAGAAACGGTGCAAGTACGAATATTAAACGACAATACCCTTATGGCAAGGGTTTCGGTCGACGTGTTTTCGGGTACGTCGATTTCTATATCCTTCGCCGTACAACCGGCAAAGACGAAAAACAGACACAAAAGAAGAATCGCTGTCTTTTTCACGACCTAATTCCCCTTCTTGGCTTCGGCAAGAGCGTTTTCGATATCCGCCAAAATATCTTCGGCGTTTTCGATACCGACCGACACGCGAATCAAATTATCGCTGATACCGCATGCAATCAAATCGGCATCGGAAAGTTGACGGTGCGTCGAACTTGCCGGATGCAGAACGCAACTCTTGGAGTCGGCGATATGGGTAACGATACGGAAAAGCTTCAAAGCTTTTTGGAATCGGATAGCTCCCTCTCTGCCCCCTTTGATACCAAAGGTAACCATACCCGAAGCCATACCCTTATCAAAGTACTTTTGGACGTACGGATAGTTTTCGTCGGTCTTCAAACCGCCGTACTTTACCCACTCGACGTTGTCGTTTTCGGCAAGCATTTCGGCGAGACGCAGGGCGTTTTCGCTATGGCGAGGCATTCTCAAATGCAACGTTTCGATACCGAGGAAAGTCAAATATGCGTTCAACGGCGCCATCTGCGCACCGAAATCTCTCATGTATTGCGCACGAGCTTTGGTGGCAAACCCCGCCTTCCCGAAGTCTTTTCCGTAGCAAAGACCATGATAACTTTCGTCGGGTTCGTTAAAGTCGGGGTATCTCTTGTTACCGTAAAACTCGAAGTTTCCTCCGTCGATAATCATTCCGCCCACGCTGGTGGCGTGTCCGTCCAAATACTTGGTGGTGGAATACACGACGATGTTGGCACCGTATTCCAAGGGACGGCAAATCATCGGCGTCGCCAACGTGTTATCCACGACGAGCAATAACCCGTGTTTTTTGCACACTTCGCCGTATACCGAAAAGTCCGCTACGTACATGGCGCAGTTCGCTATGGTTTCACAGAACAAAAATCTCGTTTTGTCGTCGATTTGCGCTTCCAATTCCTCTTTCGTGGCACGAGGACTTACGAAACGGCACTCGATACCGAGCTTCGGCAACGTGGTACCGAATAAATTAAAGGTTCCGCCGTAAACGGTAGACGTACTGATAATATTATCTCCCGCACGACAAAGGGTACACGCTGTGAGTAGCGTCGCCGCCATACCGCTGGCACAGCCCACTCCGGCGACGCCCCCGTCCAAATCGGCTATCTTCTTTTCTAAAGCGTCAACGGTCGGATTTGCAAGACGGGTATAGAAAAACCCTTCTCTTTTCAAATCAAACAACTCCGCCATCTCCTCGGGAGAATCGTACACGTAGGTGGTACTTTGAAAAATCGGCAGAACTCTCGGCTCCCCGTTCTTCGGGTTATAACCCGATTGGACACATTTTGTTTCTTCATGCATTGTAAATTTACCTCCGAATTGGTTATACGCGTGCCAAGGCACGTCTAATATCTTTTTCTTGTTGTTTTTTGCGAAGAACGTCCCGTTTGTCGTGTTCTTCTTTTCCTTTTGCCAAAGCCACTTCGGCTTTCAGAATCGCCCCTTTGAAATACAACTTCGTTACCACGAGGGTATACCCTTTTTGCTGTACCTTTCTCGTCAACTTTAAGATTTCCGCCTTATGCAACAACAGTTTGCGGGTTCGTCTGGCTTCGGCATTGTAATAACTACCCTTTTCGTACGGCGAAATATGGGCGTTAAAAAGGAAAACTTCCCCGTCCCGAATTAAGGCATAACTGTCTTTTAAGTTCACCTGTCCGAGCCGAACGCTCTTGATTTCGCACCCCGTCAACACGATACCCGACTCGAAAGTATCTTCGATAAAGTAATCGTGATATGCTTTTTTATTCGTCGCCACTATCTTTTCTTCGTTCTTTTTCATAGTAAATAATTATAATATATAAATTTTCTTTTAGCAAGGACTTTCCGCCCCTTCCCCAAAAAATGTTTCTTTACAAACTTTCCAAATCGTGCTATTCTATCGTACAAGGACACATAAGGAGTATCTATGGCAAAAGAAAACAAAAAAACCGTACTGTCCGTCCTGTTGTTTCTCCTCGTTTTCGGAGGACTTTGGACGATTGCGACTTTCTACGACCTGCAAATCAGTCAACTGGTAACGAAAAACATTTTTAACGAAACCGGTTTTCTTACCGATTCTTGGTTCGGAAATCTTTTCGAAACGGTCGGGATGTTTCCCGCCTACTTCGGTTCGGCAACCGTCTGCGTCATTCTTTTTTATTTCTTCGGAAAATGCAAACTGAAATTGCCTGTCCGCATAATCGGTGCCGTCTGTTGCTATGCCGTCGGCGTCTATTACCTGCAAGGAGCTTTCCGTGACGTCTTCAAGTATCCGTTCAATCATCTGCTCGTCGACACCGGAGAAACGGCAAACACGTTGACCGCCGTAGAGTACTTCCTCTCCGCCCTCACCTTTTCCATGTACCTACTCATCGTCCGCAAGGTTCCTTTTGCCGTTTGGAAAAGGCTTCTTTGGTTTGCCGTAGCCTATTCGTGCATGGCTTTCGTTGCGGGAGAAAGCGTTTCCCTCGTCAAAGACGCCGTACAAAGGGTTCGGTACCGCACCCTCTTTTGGGGGGTGCAAAACGGCGTCGGCACGTCCGTTTCCGACTACTACACCGCTTGGTATCAAGTATCTTCCTTCAAAGAAATCTTTGCAAACACCCCTGTCTCCGGCTACGCCGATTGGAAAAATTCTTTCCCTTCGAGCCATACCGCTTCGGCAGGTTTTTCCTATGCCGTCATCATGCTGATAAACGCCCTCGACATCCATAAAAAAAGTCAAAAAATACTGCTTTGGACGGTACCGATCGTATGGACGGGCTTGACGGCATTCGCCAGAATTTTGGTCGGCGCTCACTTCCTTTCCGACGTCCTTATCGGCGGGACTTTTTCTTTCGTTTCCATGATCCTCGTGCGAGAAATTTTTCTCTGCAGATTCTCTCACGTCAAAAACCTTTTGCAGAATAAAAAGCTCTTGGAAACAGAACGAAAAACCGCCTGTCCTGACCTATCTTCGGAATCCGAAACGGTCATCAAAATTAAACTCTGAAAATTATTTTCGGGTAACCTTTTTTTATCATAACGGTTCCCGAAATTTAATTTTTTATATCGGAAAAAGGCGTGCCGAACTTTCGTTC
This sequence comes from Christensenella sp. UBA1782, assembly GCA_002315475.1. Taxonomy (GTDB): domain Bacteria; phylum Bacillota; class Clostridia; order Christensenellales; family DTU072; genus CAG-1782. The sequence continues at coordinate 9,803 of DCGI01000044.1, forward strand.
GGCACGCCCCCTTTTTACGGAATCGGCTGCTTGATTCTCCATAGTTTCCTCGAAAGAAAGTCAAAGACTTTCGCCGAGAAAAACGCCCGTTAAACCTAAAAAACCTAACTCTCCGCGACACACTTCCATCTTTCCTCTATATCCCTCACGATATCCCAGTTGATTTCGGTGTTGGGATGATGGATTTGATAGTAGCCGAGCCACATAAGTTTTGCGGCGTCTAAGGCGTCCACCCCTCCCGTCGCACCCCCGAAAACGGGAATAACGATGCTCTGCACGTTGTTTTGAACGGCACACATTAAGGTCGTACGCATACATTGATAAACGACGAAAGGATCCTTGATTTTACTCGGTATTTTCATCGTCGGCGTATGAATCAGCTTCTGCCCGTTACCGATTTCCAACAGAAAGCTCGTGCCGACAGGTTGCTCTCCGAAATAGTTGTCGAGAATGTATCGTTGTACCTTTTGCATCAGTCCTTCTCCGTACCAGTCGGTAATGGCTTCGTCGTACCCGCCGTCCATGATGCCGTATGCGTTCGCAGGAGAAACCACGCATTCCACGTCGGTGGACGCCATAAAGGAAATGAAATCCTTGCATACCACTTCGACGTCTTCTTCTTCGGCAAAAATTTTTTTGAATTCTTGTACTTTGTCCTTGTTCCTTTCTAAAATATAAACCTTCATTTTTTCTCCTTCGGGAATACCCCTCTTTTTTCTTTTTCGTACGGTTCCCACCCGTTCTCTACGTGCGAAACGGGCAGGTTTCGGAATGTTTCGCACCAAGCCCGTCCCGCTTCGTTACGTATCTTATAAGTCTTCGTCTTCGAGAACGATTATGTTCATTTGGTGAGGTGAACAATACACCGTCCCGTCTAAGTCGATGATGCCTTCGGCATAGAACGGATCTCGGTTATTTCTCCAGTTCGGATCCCCTTCTTTTATATGTCCGTATACGGTGGCGTAATGCCCGCAAACGACGGTTTTGTGCGGAACGAGTACCTTGTGGTCGACCGCCGCAACAATACCGTACGTCCACCTCGCGTCTTGCCACGTCTCCTCGTCCGCCTCTCTCCAATGCTCGTCGTAAACCCACCGGAACCCCTTTTCTTGATAAGGTATCCACCCATGCGTAAAGACGTAGTTTTTCGTTTCGAAATAGTCTTTCATGGCAGGCATAACCTCCGTCATAAACGTACTTTCTTGAAAGACTTCGGCACATTTTCTCGGACATTCGTTAATATCCAGTCCCTTTTTCATCGCATAACGGGCGACGGTATCCACCGTTTGATTCTGAAAATGCACCTCATTGACGTCAAGCATGTTATCGTAACGCGTCATCTCGTCCAACATAAGTTGCAGATAGTCTTCGTGATTTCCTTTTATCAAAATCACTTCTTCTTTTTTCAAAAGATCGGCTAAGAACGCAACGATTTCCTCGCTTTCTTCCCCTCTGTCCAGATAGTCCCCACATAAAATCAATTTGTGGGGTTCGGTTTCTTCGAACCAACCCTTCTCCCGAAGTGCCCGGATAAACTCCGTATAATGTCCGTGTAAGTCACTTGCTACGTAATATTTCATTTTTTCCTCCTATTTATATTTTGAATTCTTGTATTTGCCCGCAATGCAGGGTTCCGATACATAGGTTTCTTTCCTCTTTCGGCAACCGATACTGTATCACCTCGTTCAACCTTTCGGTAACGCTCCGGAATTTCTCCTGATCTAAGATATCCGCTAGTTCGGGAAATCTTTTTTTATAGAAGAGAGCTTTCCCGTACCGAAGTACCACTTCGATTCGATCTCCCTCGACGGGACGTCGGAAAACGGAACTCGTTTTTTCCATACTCTCCCAACTGTCTATCCCGACAAGAAGGGGTATCGTCGTGTCTAATCCGTCCAAAAAGCCTTTCAGCTTTTCCCGTTCTTCCTTCTTCCATATTGTCTTTTCGTTGATGATTTCGCAGGTTCTCATTTCGGAAACGTACAGGATGCACGTATTCCCCCGAATGTCCATACCGAGTAAGTACCTATCCGCTTGTGAGACGGTATCCGACTTTGTGGAAAGGGTATACGGGCGAATTTTTAAGCCGTTGATAAGAAGGCAAGTCTTTTCCCGTATCGCAATGTCGATTCTGTTAATCTCGTTATAATGCACGATTTCCTCTTGTACCACTCGGTTTTGATTCAAAAAAAACTTTATCAACGACGCAAAAATTTCCTGAACTTGAAAGGTGGAATTATAAAGCAAAATCTCGTTCAACAACCCTTCGGTTTCCGGCGCATCCCGAAATTGAAATTCCTTCATCTCCTCCTTTTCTTTTGCAAAAACGTATCGCGGCAAAACCATCATGCGTGCCAATTCTTTGACGAAAAGGTTTTCGTAGCTTCCGTCTTCCAAAATCTTTTTTCGGAAATTTTTATCAATATTGTTAAAAAGAATGCTCTTATTCCCCAATTTTTCGAGGTCTTCCTGTAATTCGAGATTGACGTTACCGATATACGCATTCGTATTGATTAAAATTCTTGTCACAAAGGTCGACAAAGCCTCTTGTTGCTTTCTGCCCACTGCCCCTTTGTACGTTTTTTGCAATCCCTCCAGCCTGTTATAGTCTTCTTGCAACAATACCACTCTGTACTTTCTATTGCCCATTTTTTTCCTCCTTTCTTTGCCGTCCTGCAGGTAAATCCCGTTCGTCGTCCGAATCGGCGTTTTTGCTACAAACCGCCTCCATTCCAAAGAATACTTGGGTAAAACCATAACGTCGTTTCGTATTACGTTTTTTGTTTTTTTCTCGCTTTCTTTCCATTCCGTTTTCCTCCCTGCTTACCTACAGTATAACCGTACTTTTGCCATTCGTCAAGAGAAAAACTGCACCATGCTTCCGTGCAGTTTTTATGTGCATTTTTTGGGAAGTCCGTCCCGTTCAAAGCTATAAAAAAGTCCCGCTCCGAAAGCGGGACGTACGTAGCGTAAAGAGGTGTCCTGCACCGTTTCAAAAAGCTATTTTTGCGCGTACAACGTGATACTTTCACCGGAAATCGTTTCCGCTTTGCGGGTACGTTCGGCATCGGTATACCACGTATAGGTTTCGTCGAGGAGTGCGTCGGGTGCGCCGGGCGCATAAACTTTTTCTGTTTTTGAATGGTCGTCATACACGCAGGTTACTTCACAAAGATACCGTAAATAAGAACGAGCGGTCTTTCTGTCCGTCCACGCTGCGAGAAGCTCGGTATACGCGGAATACTTCGTCAAGAGAACGCAATCGGGGAAATCGGCAAACTGAACGGACAACGCGCTATCGAGCGTCAAATCTTTGGTCGCGGTAATATCTATCAATTCCAAATCGGGACAACCGCTGATTGCGTTATAAGCGAGATTCGACACCCGCCCGAGCCGAATGATTTTTAGTTTTCCTTCGCACGAAGCATATTCGTTCAGCATAAACGCACAGGTAGCCACTTTGGTGATATATTTACCGTAGGTCAGTTTCGACAAGTCGATTTCGGTAGGGAGGACGTATTTTTCCTGCACTTTGTTGGGGGTAAAACCGTCGTAGACGTAAGACGTTTCCGAAAACTTCAAAAGGGTATGTTTACCGAAATTAACGGCTTCGGAATCGTTTACGACAACATCCGTTTTTTCACAAAAATGCTTTTTATACGCCGGTAAACACGCCTCGGTATACGCCGTATAATCCTCGGAATAAACCGCCAAATATAAACTGTCGTAATAGACGGGTTTCCCGCTTGCATCGTTTTCTTTTACGTAAAAAACGCGTTCTCCGAGCTTAACCGCACTCCCTCGGGGAAAGTATACGGTTACGTCCGTTAAGTACTTCGTCGATAAAGCGTAATCGGCAAGTAACGTCGCATTGGTTTTCAGATAGATTTTTCCTTTTCCCTTAAAATAACCGAAATATTCGTAGCAACCTATCAATATCGTATCGGCGTAAACCATATCGCCGCTTTTGGCTTGATTATCGAAAAGCGGGGTTTTCCCGAAGGCAAAACCGCCACAGTCGGAAACCTTTTCGGTATGGGTGACCGTCGTCAGTTCGGGACAATCGTAAAAGGCATATTCCCCGATATAGGTTACGTTGCTAAAATCAATATTATCAATTTGGGTTTCCGAAAAAGCAAGTTTCTCCACCTTTTCCAAACTTTTCGGGATACCGTTCAACACGAGTGCGGAACACTTATAGAAAGCGCATACGCCTATCGTCTTCACGCTGCTCGGCAAAGTCGCTTTTGTCAAGGCGGCGCAAGCGTCCTCGTTCAGCGTGATTTCCTCGTCGTCGCTTTGATAGGAAGGGGCAAAACAATAGGCACCGATTTCCGACAATCCTTCTTCCGCCGAAAAGGTAGTCAGTGCGGTACATCCGGCAAAGGCAAACTTTCCGATATAGGTATAGCAGGACGGGACGGAAACGGTAATAACGGTGGTATCCCCCATAAACGCCTCGTCGGCAATACCCTTTATCGTTACGCCGTTTTGTTCTTCGGGAAAAAACAGATAGGCATGGGGCAAATTGCTAAACGTGATACCGCAGATTCTGTTTTGGGCATCCAAAATATAAGGATTGGGTAAAGCTTTGGCGATTCCGTAGTAGGTGGCGTTTCCTTCGCCCGCCAGTACGGTTTTCCCGACGGGATTGGTACAAGCCGCATCGGTGTACCAAGAAATCGTATAGCCGAGAATAACGGGAAAGCTTTCGGTAATATCCACCCCTTCGGAAGTAATCAAAGTTTTTAACGTATCGGTTTCTTTCCCGATCTCGGCATAGTTTTGTAAGAGGAAAGTAATGTTGGCGGGATCGGTTAAAATCGGTTGTTCTATGTCGGTACCTTTACCCGAAAGCACGTAAATCGTCGTTTCGGCGGTCTTCGTCCCCGACACCGCGGTAATCCGAGCGACGCCGGTGCTTTTGGCGTACAAAGTTCTCCCGTCCGTTTCTACGCAGGCGGTATTTGCCGAGTACAGCGTAACTTCGCTTTGCTTCGGGAAAACTTTCAAATCGGCTTCCATGCTCTCCCCGACGTACATCGTATAGCTCTCCTCCCGAAAGCGTAGCGTGATTCCTTCGTTACACCCCGTCAAGAGTACGACGATAAGAAGGAGGATACCGATGCAAAGGAAACTTTTTTTCATGGTTTTTTTATAAAACTTCTTCGGTTTCGTTTTTAATTATCATTTGTTGCAAGCGCAAAGCAATCATTTGCGCCGACTGTTCGAGGGGTTCGGGCAGCTCGATTTTTTCTCCGAGTGTCTTGCAAAGAGATAAGGCTTTTTCGACGGCGGCAAGGGTTTCTTTGCCGTCCTTTGCCCCCTGCACGTTCAGTTCTTCGGTCAGGTAGTAATAGTTTGAAACCGTCTTGACTTCTTCGGTTTCAAATACGATCACTTGCGTGCCGACCGCTTGCACCTCGCTCACGACGGTGGGATCGGGTACGGTCAAAACGACGTCGGCGGCGGTAAAGAGTTTTCCCAAATCCTCTTCTGCGTACATCGTGGCACCTTTGTCGGTCAAAAACGTATTCATCGGTTTGTCCTTACCCGTCAGGAATATCAACTTCTGTCCTTTCTTTTTGGAGTCCAGAAGCAGACTGATGGCTCGACGCATTTTGGCACCGCCGTATTCGGCGTTGACGACGATGACGCGAGTATCGGCAGGATAGGAAAGGTCATGTCTTGCCGCCTCTTTGCTCCTGTCGGTAATAAATTCTTCGGAAAGGGGTAACGTGTTGATTTCTATTCTTTCGGACGGAATACCGTGTGCCACCAAGTTTTCCCGCATGGCGATATTGTCGACGAAATAACAATCGACGTTTTCGTCAATCAAATCGGGATCGACGACCAAATCCTTACAAAGGACGCAAATGCGGATATGCAAGCCGATTTTCTTGACGAAATAAACGGTACTGTACAAAGCGGCGGAAGAAGAAACCACGATACTGTCGGGCATATAACGGTATACCGCGTTACGAAATGTTTTTTCGGGTAAAGCATACCATTCCCCGTAGGTAAAAAGCTTCTTACGGGCGTTCGTCTTTTCCTTAAAATTTCTCCAAACCTCTCTGCGATGACTCCCCTTCGGAAAAATTTTGTCAAAAAAATAATTTTTCGGCAGGCAACGAAGGGTATCTTCGGACAGTATAACGGCGGTAAACGCAACGTCTTTGCAGAGTTCGTGCTTGATACTGCCGGCTTGTCCGTCGTTCTCTTCCGGCATGATAAAAAGGACTGTTTTCTTATTTTGCATCGCTATCTCCTTCTTTTTTTCTTATAATATCATATTTTTCAAACTTTGTATCGGTTTTTATCCATAATTTTTGTTGCACTCTTTTACAGTCGACTACCTCGACTCCGTCTTCGTCCGCTATTTGCTCGGGTACGAAACTCCCCACGCCGTATTTTGCCGAAACGAATTCCAACCTTTCTCCCCGATAAAAACGATTTCTCTGCTCGACCAAAACCGCCTTTCGATCGTCGTCGTAGCCGAGTACCTGTCCGCAAAAAGAATACGGATTATCGGGGTGCGACGTAGTATAACACTGTTTTGCGTCCCCTTTGTAGAAGCCCGTCGTATAGTCTCTGTGTCCTACGGCAAGGGTTTCGTCAAACCATCTCGGATCGACTTCCCTGCCCGCATAGACGTCATCCAAGCGGTGTCGATAGGCATTGGTAATCACCCCGACGTAATACTCCGACTTCATGCGTCCTTCGATTTTTAACGAACTGACGCCCGCAGCGATGATTTCTTCCAAAAGCGGCATGGTGTTCATGTCGGCGGAATTCAAAATATAACTGCCGTGCTCGTCTTCCTGAATGGTCAAAGAATCCTTTCGGGACACCTCTCCCAAACGGTATTCCCATCGACAAGACTGCACGCATTCTCCCTTGTTGCTGTCCCTGTCGGTAAGGTAGGTACTGAGCAAACAGCGACCACTGTACGAAATGCACATAGCCCCGTGAATAAAGGCTTCCAACTCTACCGAATTACCCACGAAATCCGCCGTTTCTTTTATCTCGTCGATGTGCATTTCACGAGCCAGAACGACACGTTTGACGCCCTGCTCCGCCCAAAATTTTACGGCGTATTTGTTGAGGGTATTCGCCTGTGTGGATAGATGCACGTCCAACGACGGAAACTCCCTCAGACATAACTGAACCGCACCGGGATCGGATACGATGACGCCATCCGCTTTCATGCTTTTCAGTTCCTCAAAATACGCTTTTAGTTCCCCAAAATCCTTATTTCTCGGAAAAATATTGACGGTGACATAGACTTTTTTCCCTTGGGCGTGCGCATAAGCTATCGCCTGTAACATCTGTCCCGAAGTAAAGTTATCGGCATACGCGCGCAAACCGAATTTCTTTCCGCCCACGTATACGGCATCGGCGCCGAAATGCAGAGCGGTATACAGTTTTTCGGGCGAACCCGCCGGAGACAGCAATTCTACGTGTTTCATACCGTCGCCTCTACCAAAAAGCTGACGGGACGGAACCCGTCGTTACAGGAAATCATCGCCGATTTTTTATTCCGCATCCATCCGTCGTAGAAGTCCCCTCCCCCGCAGGCAAGCGTCAAAACGAACGGATATAAAGACTGCCACGCACTCTCGCAAAAACCTTGCGGACATGTGGCGTTTTCCGAATAAAACACTTGTCCTTCCCGCATGGAACAGGCATGTTCCATAGGGTTCTCGTACCGAAGGATGAGGTCGTCGTACCTTGCCGTCCGCATAACGGTAATTTTACAGATAATCATTTTTTCTCCACAATCAACACGCCGTCTTCGACGTCGATTCTTCTGCAAGTCACATCGGCATCCTCTGCCGTCATCGTCAAAAACTTTCGTAATGCCATGACGTTGGTTCGGTGTTTTCGGTCGGGATACTCTTTACCGTCCGTCAAGCCGTAAAAGTCGACGTCGTCGGCAAAAATCTCCCCCCGCTCCGTCAACATGCTTTTGCATAGAGAATACGCGTCTCGATAAAAGGATTTCGGCCCGTCGAAGACGACGAAATCGTAGCGGTTTTTTTCCATGCAAGGCAAAACCTCTTTACAGTCGCCGAGTATCAAACGGCATCTGTCGGACAATCCGAATTTTTCAATGTTTTCTTTGGCTCGGAAATATCTGTCTTCGTCTATTTCCAAGCTCGTTACCTTTCCGTCGCACGCAAGGAGCATGGTGATGACGCCCAGTCCGACGCACGTCCCGATTTCCAAAATTTCTTTCGGCTTTTTCCGTTGCAATTCTTCACAAAGAATCGACGCCGTTCGGGGACGCATAACGGGGATATGTTGTCGTAACGCCTCTTGCCGAAGACGTTCCAATTCTTCTTTCATTCAAACAAAACAGGCACGACGACGGGGCGTTTATCGATTTTCCTTTGTAACCTTTTGGAAAGGAATTTTCGTATATACTGTTTTGCGTTTTCAAACCCGATTTCGGCGATTTTTCCCGAAGCGATTTCTCCTTGCAATTCTTCGAGCAAAGCGGCTCGGACGTCGTCGGGAATGTTGACGCCTCTCGTTACGATGACGGGTTCCATGCCTTCCTGTCCGTCGGGGCGGATATTGGCTACGCAAATGACGCATCCGTCGCTTGCCAATGCTTTTCTGTCCCCGAGCAAGCCGTTGACGTCTTCGACGAGATAATTACCGTCGAACAGCGTACTGCCGCAAGGCACGTTACAACCTACCCGTATGCCGTCCTCGTCCACTTCGACGGAATTTCCGTTTTCGGCGAGAAAAACCCGACTCCCGCCGATACCCATTTCCATAGCAAGTTCTCTGTGCTGTTTCAAATGGCGATATTCCCCATGAACGGGAATAAAGAATTTCGGCTTGATCAATGCGAACATCATCTTTAATTCTTCTCGATTGGCGTGACCGGACGAGTGAATTTCGCTTAACGTTTGATAAATGACGTCGGCGCCGCGTTTGCTCAAATTGTTAATAACGTTAAAAATGGTCTTTTCGTTACCGGGAATGGCAGAAGCGCTCATAATGACGGTATCGTAGTCGCAAATTTCCAATTTCGGGAAATCGTCGGCACTCATTCTGGTTAAAGCACTGGTCGGTTCTCCCTGCGTTCCCGTACAAATCACACACAATTCGTCCAAGTCGTACTTAGAAATTTTATCAATGTCGATAAGCGTCCCTTCGGGATAATGCAATTCTCCCAGTTCGTACGCCAAATCGACGATTTTTACCAAACTTCTTCCCGCAAGTGCCACTTTTCTGCCATGCAATACGGCGCAGTTTATGATTTGTTGCACCCGATGAACGTTGCTTGCAAAGGTGGCTACGATGATTCTGCGGTTTTTATGTTGGTTAAAAATGGTATCCAACGCCTTAAAAACGTTACTTTCGCTCATACTGTAACCGGGACGTTCCACGTTCGTGGAGTCCTGCATCATGAGTAGCACCCCTTCCTCCCCGAGTCGGGCGATGCGCGTCAAGTCGGTGTGCCGTCCGTCGATGGGCGTGTGGTCGATTTTGAAATCGCCCGTCATGAAAATCTTGCCTTTCGGCGTGCCGATGGCTAAGGCGTAACTCCCCGCAATGGAGTGTGTAACCCGAATGAATTCCACCGTCAGTTTTCCCGCTGTGACCACCTCTCGGTCTTCCACCGTTTTTAACGAATACTCGGGAAGCTTCATCTCTTTTAATTTGCTTTCCAAAATACCCAGTGCCAAAGGACTTCCGTAAACGGTCGTCTGCACGTCTTTTAACAAAAACGGAAGGGCTCCGATGTGGTCTTCGTGCCCGTGTGTCACAAAAACCCCTCGAAGTTTGCTCTTGTTCGCCAAAACGTACGAATAATCGGGAATAATATACTCGATACCGGGTGTTTCTTCCATATCGGGGAACGTCAGTCCGGCATCGACGATAATCATATCCTCGCCGTATTCGATGCACGTCATGTTTTTTCCGATCTCGCCGACACCGCCGAGAAAGGAAATCTTAATTTTTTTTGCCATAAATATACCTCTTTTTTTCGGATGAAATTTGAAAAATCGAGAAACCTCGCTTCTTGTACCTTCATCTAAAATATATAATAATTTTTATTTGTATCCAATTATAGTATAACACATTCTTTCCCTTCTCGCAACTACATTTTTTTGCTTTTTTCTCCGTAATCTTTCTTCTTTTCGGGGTTTTGCGGAGAGGAAACTTTTTTCCGAAAAAAAGGAATTGCCGGTTTTTGAATCGTTCTTATCCTCTTCGGTATAGCGATAAACAAAGGGACAGTCCAGGTAAAACTCACCTTTCACGGAAGAAAAGCGTTATACTCGTATTCTTTTTGGTTCGTTGTATCTGAGATTTATATGCCGAAAAACTTGAAATTCTTTCCGAAATGTCTTATAATAAAGAAAATGTTCGTGTACCTCAGAAGGATAGAGGGTTCGCCTCCTAAGCGAAACGCCGGCGGTTCGACTCCGCCCACGAACGCCATCAAACCGTTTTCAAGGACGAAAACGGTTTTTTCTTTTTAGAGTAAAGTCCTGACAAAACGCCATCCTTTTTATCAAAAATACCGTTTTACCGACTTTCGTTTGTCCGTTCTTCCGTATCGAGAACATCTATATATAAAGAATATCTTTCGGAAAAAGGATTTTTCGGGTGAAAATCCTCCTCAAACTCCTTCACGAGAGGCAATCTGTCCAAATCCCACGCATTCCACAGCCGTAACTCTTGTTCGGTGGCATCCTCTAAGCCGAAAAACCGTAAAGCGTGGTCATCCTTTTGCCGTACCAACGCATTGAGCCGTTCCCGCTCCACTTCGTTTTCTCCCAAACACTCCAAAACGTATTCGTCTTCTTCGAGGAGAAAACTTTGAATTTCGTATCGTTCTATTTCCGAAACGGCTTTTTCGTATACGGCGGATAATGCCGCAACCTTCTCCGGAGCCATGCCGCTTTGTTTGGCAAGGGTATACGCCCTTTCCTGTTCCTGCGTCAAAGAAACATTCCACTCTCCGAAAGAACCTACCGTCTTTTTCCCGAAAATAACGGCGTAACGCAAACGTAATGTCATGACCGAACCTCCTTCGTATGCTTACAGTATAAAGCATATTCCCTTTTTTGTAAAGTTCGATATGTACAACTATCTTCCCGTCTTAGAGATTTTTTTTAGAAAAAGAACGACTGTTTTTTTTAGAATAAACCGATGATTTTTCCGTTTTCGTCGACGTCGATTTTTTCGGCGGCGGGGGCTTTGGGAAGTCCCGGCATCGTCATAATATCCCCCGTCAACACCACGATAAACCCTGCTCCCGCCGATATTTTGACGTTCTTCACGGTTACCGTAAAGCCTTCGGGCGCACCGAGTTTCGTCGGATCGTCCGAAAAACTGTATT
>DCGI01000040.1:0-9967 GCA_002315475.1 Christensenella sp. UBA1782
AAGCTACTCTGCAAACCGTAACCGAAAAAATACAGCCCGTCATAACCGAGTTGGGATTTGAACTTGTCGAAATTAAATTCGAAAAGGAATACGGAACGGACACCCTCACCGTTTTTATCTATAAAAAAGGGGGCGTTCGGTTGGAGGACTGTGAACTTGTTTCCGAAAAACTGAATCCTGTTTTGGACGCAACGGATTTTTGTTCGGGCGCCTATAACTTTAACGTTTCCTCTCCCGGTTTGGACAGGCCGATTGTTTCGGACGACGATTATCGCAGAAATTTGGGAGAAGAAATAGAAATCATTTGGAAAAAACCCGTCGGGAAAAAGAAGGGCGAACATGGTATTTTAACCGAATACTCGGAAAGCGAGTTCGTCTTGAAAACAGCGACGGGAAAAGAAATAAGATTCGAAAAAGAATCGGCAGCGGTCGTAAGACCATATATTCGTTTTTAAGAAAAAGGATTTATTTGGGAGGATACTAAAAAAATGGCACGTAAAGTAGTAAAAGAAAAACCGGAAGTGTTGGATAACAGAGAGTTTTTTAACGCATTGGAACAACTTGCTCGAGATAGAAAATTGGACAAAGACCAATTGATAAGTTATATCGAAGCGGGACTTGCTTCGGCATACAAAAAGGAAATGGGAGAAGGCGAATCTCGTAAAGTCGTCGCAAAATTAAACGAAGCGACCGCTCGTATCGAATATTTCGCCTATCAAACCGTTGTGGAAGGAGAACCGCAAGAGGATAGCGAGCTTTCTTTGGAGGAAGCGCGTGATATAAAACCCGACGCACAAGTCGGAGACGTCATCGGCGAGGATATTACCCCCATTAAGTTAAGCAGAATCGCCGCACAAACGGCAAAACAGGTTATTATGCAAAGAATCGGTGAAGCCATTCGTGAACAAGTCGCAAACGAAATGTCCGACCGCGAAGGTGAATTGGTTACTGCCGTTATTCGTAAAATCGACGAAAAGAAGACCGTATACGTGGAAATCGCGGGTTCTCAAATGGAAGGTGTCATGAGTGAAAAAGACCAATCGCCCAACGAACAATACAGAATCGGCGACATTATCAAAGTCTTTGTAAAAAGAGTAAGAGATAACGCAATGGGAAATACCCAAATGGTTGTAAGCCGCTCCTGTGCAAGTTTCGTCAAGAAACTTTTCGAAGTGGAAGTACCCGAATTAAAATCGGGACTGGTTAAGGTAAAAACTATCGCTCGGGAAGCCGGAAATCGTACCAAAATGGTTGTATATTCGGACGACTCCAACATCGACGCGCTTTCTTGTTGTATCGGTATGAGAGGCGAAAGAGTCAACAGCGTCGTCAACCAGTTAGGCGGTGAAAAGGTAGACGTCATTCTGTACACGTCGAATATTTCGGAATACATCGTACGTTGCTTAAATCCATTAAAAACCGTCCAATGTATTAAGGTAGACGAAGACGCCAAGAGAGCCGAAATAATCGTGCCCGATAACAAACTTTCTCTTGCCATCGGAAAAGCAGGTATGAATGCAAAACTCGCTTCTCGTATCGTGCAATACAAATTGGATATCAGACCTTTTGGCAAAGCAACGGACACCGACGGGGAATAGAATGACACAAGAAAAAAAGGTACCCATGCGTATGTGCATCGTCTGTAAAACGATGGTGCCGAAAAAGGAACTAATTCGTATCGTACGAAACGAAGAAGGATATTTTATCGATAGGACTTTACGCATGAACGGTAGAGGTGCTTACCTTTGTAACAATCCGCTCTGTATGGAAGTCTGTCTGAAAAAAAGACAGTTAAATCGAGCTTTCAAAACGGAGATTCCTGCCGAAGTCTATCAAAAGCTTTTGGAGGAATATGGTAAGTAAAGTACGCACGTTTGTCGGGTTTGCCGTAAAAATGGGAAAAGCCCGGATAGGCACCGATAAGATTTTATCCGCAAAAAGTACCCCGTACGTCATTTTATATGACAAAAGTCTGGCGGAAAACGGACTGCATAAAATTAAAAACCGCTGTCCCGAAGCAGAATATTTCTGTGTGGAAACCGAGTTAATTTTTCCGAATCACCATTGCAAAGTGATCGGAATCGGTGAAAAGAATTTGGCAGCGGCCATCGTTAAAGAATTGGAGGAATAGATATGAGCGAAATAAATAAAAAAAGCGACCGTTTGGAACTAGCGAAAATTATTGAAGAAAACGACGGAAAAACGGTACGTTCTATTCAAGGAAAAATTCAAGCTCTTCTAAAAAACGTAGACGAGATGCGTGCTTTTTTGAAAGAAAAGAAAGAATGTTTCGAAGAAGAACAACGTAAAATCGCTATGGAAAAAATCATTGCCGAAAAAGCGGCGGAAGAGGAAAAGAAGAAAGAAGAACAAAAACTTCACGAACAAGCCGAGCGGGAAAGGGCTGCCGAGCTTGCTCGTGCCGCTTTGGCAGAAAAAGAGGATGATTCCGTATCCGACGATACGGTAATTATTGATGAAAGCTATAAGCCCAAAAAGGGAGACATTACCGATATAACGGTAGAAGACTTCATGAACGCTCCCAAAAAGAAAACGTCCACGCCTATTATCGTTAAACCGAAGGTTTTTACACACGAAGACAAACCTTCTTCGTCTTCGGTCAAAAAACCGATGCAAAACGACAGAGATAAAAAGAGACCGCAACAAAGTAGTACCGACGAAAAGAAAAAACCGAGTAAAAAGGAAAAAATCAAAAAGGGATACGAACAAAATCAATCCAGTATCGAATATGACGAAATCAGCGGCGAAATCATGAAAGTGCGTGTCAGAAAGTCGACCACCGAAAAGAAAAAACCGCAAATCGTTCAACCGACCGTCATTGACCATGCCGTCATTACTTCGGAAGATATTACGATAAAGCAACTGAGCGAAAAAATCGGACGTTCGGTTTCCGAAATTATAAAGAAATTATTTTTCGAATATCAAATGGTAAAAACGATTAACGATAATATCGATTTCGACACGGCGGAATTGGTGGCGTCGGAATTCGGCGTTACGTTACAATTACAGGTGGAAAAAACCAGCGAAGAAAAACTGTTTGAATTCCACGAGGAGGACGACGACGAAACCAAGAAGAAACCTCGTCCTTCCATCGTTACCGTCATGGGGCACGTCGATCACGGTAAAACGTCCATTTTGGACTACATTCGAAAAGCAAACGTTGCATCGGGCGAAGCAGGCGGTATTACCCAGCATATCGGTGCGTATACCATTTTGGCTACCGATGAAAGCGGCGAAAAACAACCGATTACCTTTTTGGATACACCGGGACACGAGGCGTTTACCGCCATGCGTGCAAGAGGTGCCAATATAACCGATATCGCCGTCATCGTAGTGGCAGCCGACGATGGTATCATGCCGCAAACGGTGGAAGCCATTAACCACGCCAAAGCCGCCAAAGTCAGCATTATCGTCGCCATCAACAAAATGGATAAACCGGAAGCGAACCCCGACAGAATCCTGCAACAACTCGCCGATAACGGACTGTTGTGCGAAGAATGGGGCGGGGATATTCCTTGCGTACGTGTCAGTGCCAAAACGGGAAAGAACATCGATTTGCTCTTAAAAACCATATTGCTCACGGCAGAAATTTTGGAATTACGTGCCAATCCCGACAGAAGCGCGCACGGAACCATTTTGGAAGCCAAATTAGACAAAGCTAAAGGTCCCGTAGCCACTTGTTTGGTGCAAAACGGAACTTTGCGTACGGGCGACTTCATCGTAGCCGGTATGGCGATCGGCAGAGTGCGTGCCATGTTTGACGATAAGGGAAGACCGGTATCCAAAGCAACGCCGAGTATGCCCGTATCCGTTTTAGGTTTACAGGAAGTCCCGAACGCAGGGGATCAAATGATGGTCGTCGTGGACGAAAAGCTTTCTAAACAGGTTGTTGAAGAAAGAAAGAATCGTGAAAAAATAGAGAAACTCAAGACGAAGAAAACGACTTTGGAAGACGTGTTCTCCAAGATCGAGGAAGGCAAACTCAAAGAATTAAACATCATATTGAAAGCCGACGTACAAGGAAGCGTGGAAGCGGTAAAGAATTCTTTACTCCGTCTTACCAACGAGGAAGTACGGGTACAAATCGTCCATTCGGGTGTAGGTGCCATCAACGAGTCGGATATCACGTTAGCCGACACCACCAATGCCATTCTGATCGGATTCAATATTCGTCCCGATTCCAACGCAAAGACTTTAGCTGAAAAATGCGGCGTGGATATTCGTCTGTACCGCGTCATCTACGACGCCATAGACGACGTTCAAAAAGCCATAAAAGGTATGCTTGCGCCGACCTTCCAAGAAATTCATTTAGGTCGAGCCGAAGTCAGACAGCTTTTCCGTATCTCCGGCGTGGGAACCATTGCTGGTTGTATGGTAAAAGAAGGAAAAATCACCAAGAACGCCAGAGTTCGATTGTTGCGTGACAACGTGGTCGTTTTCGAAACCGCAATAGCCTCTCTCCGCCGTATGAAAGACGACGTGAAAGAAGTCCAAATGGGTTATGACTGCGGTATCGGTTTGGTCAACTATAACGATGTACACGAAGGTGATATAATAGAAGCGTACTCGATGGAGGAAAACCAATAATGCCCCGTCAAGAAAGAGTGGATGACGAAATCTGCAAGCAACTGAACATTATCATAGCGAGAGAATTAAAAGATCCTCGACTGCAAACTCTTGTCAGCGTAACGGCGGTGGAAACGAGTAAAGATTTGAAAACGGCAAAAGCCTACGTATCGGTCATGAAGCAGGATGCCGTTCAAGACGCCGTAAACGCTCTGAATCAAGCTTCTTCCTTTATTCGCGGACTTTTGTTCGAACGTCTAAAAATTAGACTTGTTCCGCACATCACGTTTATTCCCGATAATTCCATGGAAAACGGGGATAAAATAGACAAGATTCTGAAGGAATTGCACAAAAATGGAAAATTCTAACTATAAACCGATTATCGATGCTCTCCGTTCTGCGGAGAGCATAGCTATTTTTATCCATATCAATCCCGATCCCGATTGTATGGGTAGCGCCTTAGCTTTGCAAAGGTTTTTGCGGAAACAAGGGAAAGACGTATATTGTTTTTCACCCGATTTACGTACTACGACGATGATGCACAAAAAGCTATTCTGTTTACCGGAGATACAAAGTTTTAATCGCGGGAAAAAAGAGAGTTACGATTTATCGGTCGCCTTAGATTTGGGCGCACCGGGCAGAATCGGAGATACTGCGTATTCTATGTTTTTGAAAGGGGAGCGTTCTCTTGTCATAGACCACCAC
The DNA here is from genome assembly GCA_002315475.1 of Christensenella sp. UBA1782. Taxonomy (GTDB): domain Bacteria; phylum Bacillota; class Clostridia; order Christensenellales; family DTU072; genus CAG-1782. Next base: position 5,293 of record DCGI01000040.1, read on the forward strand.
GATACGTTTGTAAACTTTACCGACCTATGTCTTCGAGAACCGGAAGCGAGCAGTTGCGCCCAGATTCTTTATAAAGTTTTAACGGAATATGACGAAAGCGCCATAGACGATACGATTGCCGCCTTACTGTTTGCCGGTATCATGACGGACTCTGGAAATTTTTCATACGAATCGACTTCGTCGGAAACGTTCTTTCTGACAAGTAAGTTAAAGAAGTATTCTTTCGACCATGCCGAACTTTGCAGAAAACTGACGAAAGAAGAAACGTATAACGTTTTTCGCTTGAAGAATATTGCATTAAACGACACGAGATTTTTTTGCGATAAAAAAATAGCCGTCATTTTCTTCTCAAACGATTTGTTTATGAAAACCGGTACCACCGAAAAGGATACCGACGGCATAATAAATTGTATTCAACAAATCGAAGACGTACTTATCGGTATATCGGTCGCCGAAATCGGGCCGCACCAATTCAAAATCAGTTTTCGCTCCAAAGGGGATATCAGTGCAAAAGCCTGTGCCGAAACGTTCGGCGGAGGGGGACACTATAACGCATCGGGGTGCCGTATCAATAAAGGAGATTTTGAAGAAGTACTCCAAAAACTGGTAGAGGCAGCCAAAACACAACTAAAATATGCTTAACGGGTTTATCAATCTCCGAAAAAGCTCGGGAGGAAGTTCCAACCGCGCGTTGTTTTCGGTAAAAAAAGTGCTTCGTATGCGAGGCATTGATACAAAAGTAGGACATTTAGGTACACTGGACCCTTTGGCGTCCGGTGTGCTTCCTATTGCCTTAGGCAGAGCAACGAGATTGTTTGACTTTTCCCTTGCCAAGACGAAAACCTATCTTGCCGCGTTCAAGTTCGGATATACCTGCGAAACACTGGATATTTGTTCCGAGCTTATTCCTTTTGACGGAGAAAAAGTAACGAAAGAAAAAATCGAGAGGGTGTTACCGACTTTTATCGGCAGACAAAATCAAATTCCTCCGCAGTACAGTGCTAAAAACATTCAAGGCGAAAGAGCTTATAAAAAGGCAAGAAAAGGGGAAGTTTTCGAACTTCCCGCCAAAGAAATAGAAATTTTCGCATGTAATCTTCTCGAACAAACGGAGGAAGATACCTTTACCTTTCAAATCGTTTGCAGCAGCGGGACGTATATCCGTTCCGTCGCAAGAGATTTAGGAAAAGCCTTGGGTACGGAAGCCGTTATGTCGTCTTTATGCAGAACGGCAAGCGGAAAATTCACGTTGGAAAACAGTATTTCCGAAGAAGAATTGCTAAGCCGTGCCGATTCATTTGAAGAGTATATTTTACCGATGGACTTTTTACTTAGCGATTTACCGTCGGTAACTCTGTCGGAACAGGAAACCTTCCGCATCGAAAACGGTATAGCTATGCCCGTACCGTGTGAAGTTCCTTGTAAAATCTATACACGGAACGGCGTTTTGCTCGGATTGGGCGACAAAAACGAAAACGGACTTTTCGTAAAAACGAGGTTGTTATGAAAGAGTTTGTATTGGCACTCGGGTATTTCGATTCTATCCATATCGGGCATAGATTCCTTTTGCAAAAAGCAAAAGATTTTGCATCCGAAAAGGGATTATCGGTATTCGTCGCTACTTTTAACGACGGATTTTTAGACCGAATCGGACGACAGGAAAAAGAAATTTATCTGTTGCATCAACGGAAAATGATTCTGCAAAAATTAGGAATAACGGAAACGTTGATTTTTCCGGCAAGTAAAGAGTTTTTGAATCGTACCAAAGAGGAATTTTGTGCGTATATTATCACGTTGAAACCGTATGCCGTTATGGTAGGTTCCGATTATTCTTTCGGGAGAAACGCCGAAGGAAAAGTTGACTTTTTGCGAACCGCTTTGGAAAAAGCGGGAATACGTTGCTTCATAGTCGACCTATTGGAATACAAAGAAAAAAAAGTGTCTTCTACCTCTATCCGCAATCTGATTTCGGAGGGATTTACGGAAGAAGCCAACCTTTTGCTCGGTGAACCCTATTTCGTATGCGGAACAATCCTTCGCGGGCGGCAAGACGGAACAAAAATGGGCATACCCACCATCAATTTAGCTATGAATCTTCATAAGCAATATCCGAAATCGGGCGTATACGTTACCGAAACGGAAATAGAAGGGAAAACCTATCCTTCGGTCACGAACGTAGGAAATCACCCGACATTTTCCGACTCCAATGAAAACGTGGAAACCCATATTTTAGAACCCGTAGGGGACGTATACGGCAAGACCGCCATAGTGCGTTTTTATAAGTATATTCGCCCTATCGAAACGTTCGATAACGCAGACCGTCTGAAAAAACAAATTGAAAACGATATACAGACGACAAAGGAGTATTTTTATGATAAAATTCGGTGTGGCAGGCAACAGTAGAAGTTTTTACGACGAAGGAAACGAATCGACTGCGTCGGCAGCTGTTTGGTGTAAAGAACGAGGTATTGACGTTTTTGAGTATTCCTTCGGAAAAGGCATCAATCTATCGGATAAAACGGCGGAGTTTATCGGAAAAGCGTTTGCGGAAGCCGGCGTGGAAATGACGGTCCATGCGCCGTACTATATCAATTTTTCCAATCCCGATCCCGAAATGATCGGAAAAAGCATTTTGTACGTTTTGAACAGTTTGAAAAAAGCCACCATTCTCGGAGGAAACAGAGTGGTAGTGCATCCTGCGACGCAAGGAAAGGTTTCCAGAGAAATCGCATTGGAAGTCGCTCAAAATAATCTGAAGATTTTGGCTTCGGAATTGGAACAAGTGACGGGAGGGGATTGCAAAGTATGTTTGGAAACCATGGGAAAGCTGTCACAAATCGGAGACGAGAGAGAAATCGCCGATTTTTGCACCCTTTCTCCCTATTTCATCCCCTGTATCGATTTCGGCCATTTGAACGCAAGATCGCAGGGTTTACTGCGCAAGAAAGATGATTTTCTACATGTTTTCGACGTGTTTTTAGAAAAACTACCTTTTGAAAAAGTCAAGTACACCCATATTCATTTTTCCAAAATCATGTACGGAAGCAAAGGGGAAATCAAGCATCTTACCTTTGAAGATACCGAATACGGTCCGGAGTTTGAACCCCTCGGCGAAGCGATTTTTCAACTCGGTTTAGAGCCTTATATCATTTGCGAGTCGGACGGTACTCAAGCGGAAGACACCGTTGCCATGAAAAAAACGTACAAAAATTTGCTTAAATAAGAACAACTTTTGTATTTTTTACATATAGTGGCTATATGCGAAAAAAGGGGAATCGAAAAATAGCGAGAAGAATAATCGCGTTATTTCTCTTGTCGGGGATGACACTTTTTTATTTTTTTGTTTCGCGTCCCGTTATGAAAACGGAATGTGAAAAAGAAACGATTTCCAAAATTACAAACCTGATTAACGAATCCAACGACGTCCTTCTAAACTCAAAATTTTATTACGAAGATATGGTGCGAGTGCAATACGATGAAGGGGGTTCGGTATCCTCGATTTTCCTTTATACTTCGGTCATCAATCAATATTCCGTTCTTTGGGGAACGGAGATTCAAAAAAGATTGGACGGTTTACGAGAGTATACCGTAGAGTTTCCCTGCGGCGTCTTGACGGGGAGTGTTTTATTGGCTCCATACGGTAAACCTTGTTCCGTTCGTTGTCGGCTTATAAGTAACGCCGATGTGTGCTTCAAGCAAATTTTTTCGGAAAAAGGTATCAATCAAACCATGCATACTTTACTTTTAGAGGTAAACGTACATACCGATTTTTTGACGCCTTCTTATGCCGAAGGAGAAGATGTCACGCAAACCTTTCTACTTTGCCGGGGAATACTGGCGGGAAAAGTCCCTTCGACGTATATCGAAGGGGGCGAGGATGCGTTAAATTACTTGGATTTACTGGAATAAACCGCAAAAACGTTTTACAAAAAGGATTTCTTGTGATAGAATATACAAGTCATAACCTCGGCACGGGTATTATTAGCCTCTCTTATAATGTACACTTTGCCGAAGGATACTAAAATATTCGTTTACAAGGAGGATTTTTACAAATGGATACTATGACAAAAGCGGAAGTTATTGCTAAATTCGGTCGTTCGGAAGGAGATACCGGTTCTCCCGAAGTGCAAATTGCTCTTCTTACTCAAAGAATCGACCATCTCAACAGCCACTTGTCTTCGCACAAGAACGACTTTCATTCCCGTCGTGGTTTGTTAAAGCTCATCGGACAAAGAAGAAATCTTTTGGCTTATCTGAGAGACAAGGATATCGAACGTTACAGAGCCATTGTCGCAGAACTCGGTTTGAGAAAATAACGTTAGCAGGGGTTGCATTTCGGTGCAACCCCGCTTTCCGTTTTATTACATTTCGGTTTTAATAAAAACAAATATATATTATGTTCTGCCGGGTGGCAGAAAAGGAGACCTTATGAAGGAGAGTAAAATTTTTACCACAACAATCGGTGGTAGAGAAGTCAGCGTCGAAATCGGCGGTTACTGTTCTCATAGCAACGGAGAGTGTTTGATTCGTTGCGGAGATACCGTTGTTTTGACTAACGTTACCATGGCAAAAGCCCCGAGAGACGGAATCGATTTCTTCCCCTTAGGAGTAGATTTCGAAGAAAAAATGTATGCCGTAGGCAAAATTCCCGGAGGATTCAAAAAGAGAGAAGGAA
>DCGI01000040.1:9995-10195 GCA_002315475.1 Christensenella sp. UBA1782
AGAAGGAAGACCGAGCGATAAAGCTATCCTTACTTCCCGTTTAATCGACCGTCCCATTCGTCCGCTTTTCCCGAAGGGTTTGTTTAACGACGTAGCCGTTGTGGCTACCGCATTAAGTGTGGACACCAACATTCCTCCCGAAGTATTCGGTATGTTGGGTAGCTCTATTGCCCTTGCCATTTCCGATATTCCTTGGAACG
>DCGI01000092.1:0-7621 GCA_002315475.1 Christensenella sp. UBA1782
TTCGATTTGGTCGTCTTCGACGAAGCCAGTCAGATCTTCATCGAAAACGCCATTCCCTCCATCTATCGCGGCAAAAATATCGTAGTCGCCGGCGACAACAAGCAGCTTCGTCCGTCCAGCGGATTCGTACGTCGCTATCAAGCCGACGATACCTTCGATCCGATGGTGGATCTCTCCACGCAGGCGGCGTTGGAAGTGGAATCTCTGTTGGATTTGGCATCCGCAAAATTCCACCCCGTACACCTACTTTACCATTACCGCAGTCAGTATTCCGAACTGATCGATTTCAGCAATATGGCTTTTTATGAAAACAATTTGCAAATCGCCCCCGGTATCGTCTTGAGCGAAACGGCAAAACCCATCGAAAGGATCAAAGTCAAAGGGACGTGGCAAAACCGTCACAACCACGAAGAAGCCGTCGCCGTCGTCAAACTCGTCAAAACCGTACTAAAAGACAGACAAAACAACGAAACGCTCGGCATCGTTACTTTTAACAGTGAACAAAAGGAATATATCGAGGATTTACTCGATGCGGAAGCGGACAAAAATTCCTCTTTCCGCAGATTACTTGCCCAAGAGCAAAACCGTAACGAAAACGGCGAAAACAAATCCATATTCGTCAAAAACCTCGAAAACGTACAGGGCGACGAACGGGATATTATCATATTCAGCATAGGATATGCCAAAAACGAAAACGACCGAGTGATTGCGCAATTCGGTTCTCTCTCCCAAGACGGCGGAGAAAACCGTCTGAACGTTGCCGTAACGCGTGCCAAGAAAAAGGTATACGTAGTGACCAGTATTGAGCCCGAAGAACTTTCCGTCAACGAGGCGTCCAAAAACAACGGAGCCAAGCTCCTCAAAAAATACCTTCTTTACGTGCGTGCCGTCAGTGAAAACAAAGCAAAAGAAGTAACCGAAATTTTACAATCCATGTCCGCCAAAAAAGAGTCGGGACATATCGGCGCATACGAAGAACAAATACGCGCGGGTTTGGAAAAAATGGGGTATACGGTCTATACCAATCTCGGAAATACCACCTATAAGTTGTCTTTGGGCGTCTACGACGACACTTTACAACGCTTTATTCTCGGTATAGAATGTGATTACCAAGCCTATCTCGGCAGTAAAAACATTATGGAGCGAGACGTATACCGCATCAAATTTTTAGAAAGCAGAGGTTGGAAAGTGGTTCGGGTTTGGTCGAGAGATTGGTGGCAAGCCCCCGAAACCGTTCTGAAAAAACTATCTTCGACCATCGAAGCGATTCGAGAAGAATATATGCACAACGCTTAAGCCGTTCTTAACAACGCCCCCGAAGGTCAATCACAGGCTCGGGGGCGTTTTCCCCTTCTATTTCTCGGTTTTTGAACCTTTTGCGGGAAAGAACGGAACAATTTCTCCGTCAAAACAAGAACGTAAAGCATTTTCTTTACGCCGTTCTTTTATCCCCTCCTCTATCATCGCATCAACTATCGAAAGAAGGTTATACCCCTTATTTTTGAATAAATACCAAGAAAAAGAACCGGGTATGGTGTTTATTTCATTGACGTAAACGACGCCGTCCCCCTCCAGATAATCCACACGCACCACTCCGCGCAAAGACAATTCTTCATAAAGTCTTTTTGTCGTATTTTCGATAGATAAACGAGTGGCTTCCGAAATCGCCGCAGGATAGACTCTTTCAACGCCCTTTTGGGGCTTGTATTTATCGTTAAAACTGTAAAAATCATCCGTCACGACAACTTCTTCAATATCCCCTACGACAAGCTTGTTTCCGTCCCGAAAACAAGCACAGGTGTATTCTCGGCGCCGCAACAAGGCTTTTTCGATAAGAATACGTCTGTCATACTCCAAAGCGGATAACAACCCTTGCGAAAGTTCAAAAAGATTCGTTGCCACCGAAATACCGATACTGGAACCGAGACGGGCAGGCTTGACGATAACGGGAAAATCCAAATCTTTACAGCCTTCCAAGCTATCCCCTTCTTCAAAAATACGATACGGTAAAACGGAATAACCGAATTTCTCTAAATATTGTTTCAAATAGATTTTGTCGATACACAAGGCAGAGGAAAAAATACCGGAGCCGGTATAAGGAATGTTCTTGCTATCCAAAATACTTTGCAGAATTCCGTTTTCTCCTTCTCCGCCATGGGTACAAAGAACGGCGCAGTCGGGAAACACCTTTTTTCGAAAACAAAATTTTACGTTTTTCTCATTTTTTTCAAAAAAAATCGGTTTTTTCGTTCTATAAAAATTGCTTATTTTTGAACATTTTTCTATATTTTTGACATGATAGAAATTCCCGTTTTTGAACAATATCATCATACAACGATATTTCATTTTCATTGACTTATACACAGAAACGGCAGTCAATACGGAAATATCGCTTTCGCAACTTTTACCACCGAAAATAACAGCTAATTTTTTCATAAACACCTCTTAATAATAACTCGGAATATCGTTTTGCAAGTATACCGTACAATCTTCACAAGTGCAGTTTTTTAAGATTTGAATCGCTTTTTTCATATTGCGACAAACAAGTATATTCTTGTCGAAACCTGCTTGCTCAAGACCTTTTTTCAGAGCTTTTTTATTGATACCGGTAAGAAGGACGACATCGGCTACTTTGGAAAGTTCCCTTCCGATACGTTCGTTCGCTTTTCTTTGTTCCGTCCCCATTTCCACAAGTCCCTGCGCGACCACGATTCTCGGTTTCGGATAGACCGAGAGCAGATCCAAAGCTTGCAACACGCCGACTTCGTTACCGTTATACCCGTCATCCAATATATGCACCCCGTTCTCCGATTTATACTCCAATCGGTGCGGAGTCTGCGGTAACGTTTTTATTCTTTCACAAACTTCAAGTAAGCTCATCCCGACCGCTATACAAAAAGTAGCACACGCAACAATATTCTGAACGGCCTGTAATCCGATACAATACGTGGTTACTTCGTATTCGTATCCATCGTAACAAATAGTAAATACTGTTTCGCCGATACGGTGCATAACGTTTTTATAAGTCAATAAAGGAATTTTACGTCCAGAATACTCGAAAAACATTTTTTGCGCAAAAAAATTATCGCCGAAAACACAAAATCCATCTTTCGGAATTGCTCTTGCCAAAGAAAATTTTTCTTCATAAATCGTATGAAAGGAACCGAAAAATTCTTGATGCTGCCCGCATACGCCCGTTATGATGCCGTATTTCGGCGGGAAAAGTTTTGTCAGTTCTCGAATATCGCCCTTCCGCCTTGCACCGAATTCGGCTATAAAAAAATCTTCTTCTCCCGATAGTTTTTCGACGGACAAAGCTATCCCCATAGGGGTATTATAATTTTTTTCCGTTGCATATACACGATACTTTTCGGATAAAAAATATTCCAAGATTTTTTTGCAGGACGTCTTCCCGAAACTACCCGTAATACCGATTATCGGTATATTTATTTTCTTGATTTCTTCCGATTTTTGCAATATGTATTTTTTGTTCCTTTTTGAAAATATCGCATTTAACAGAAACAATACGGTTTTTACAAGTATCGGTTCTATTTGTAAGATAATCAAAATAAGGCAGGTGCTTAGAAATAAGTTATTTTCTGCAATTTCTACACATATCAAAATTGCGGTAAATATTGATTCAGTACAAATAATTGACACTTTTCCGCGTCGTGAAAATGCAAGTTTTTTGTAGTACTTTGATATTTTTGCAACATCAAAAATTGTTAAGAATGGCAAAAAAGTGAATATAATTTTTCCACAAATACCTTTTATGTATAAAAACAACAAAATTCCGATAAACAGAATTATGAAAAAATTTTGCAAGATTACAAAATTTTGCAAACTTTTTGTATAAATCAATTTATAATCTTGATTTTGTGCGACCGTCAGGTATATGTACAATGCGGCGCTTCCTGCAAGCGCGACCAAACTCGCAGCTATCCAATTCATTTTCCGCCCCCGATACAAAAGAATCCACTATGGATGCGACCAAATACGGTCTTTCCAAATACGCAAAATGGCCGCACCCTTCCATCACGACCATTGCACTGTCTTGCAGATGACGCAATAATCTTTTTCCCATATATATGGGTGTTTCTTTGTCTTTGTTCCCCCAAATAAGCAAAACGGGAACTTGAATGAAATCCAATAACCAATCCAAATGCTCGTTGACGATTTTCACAAAGGTTTTCTTCATGACCGGCGAGAGTATTCGATAGTCGGCACTCCCCGCCGTATGAGGGATTCCTATTTTTCGGCATATTTTATGACGTAAAATCGAAGCGTAATACCGTAAATTTCGGTGCGGTTTCATTCCGGCAGAATCCATGAGAATCAATTTATCCACCATATAACCATACTTATACGCCAATTTAATACCGATTCTCCCCCCGAAAGAATGACAAATTAAGGTTATATCCTGCATTTTATAATAATGCACGATTTCCATGACGCTCAGCACGTAATCGTCCAACGAATACGGTCTCGGCGGATCTCCCGTAGCGCCGAAACCGTAAAGTTCCACGACTGTTACACGAAATTTTTGCGACAGAAAGGAAGCTAAAAAAGAAAAGCTGTTTTTATTTCCTCCCCATCCATGCAAAAAAATCACGTCCTTTCCCGAACCGAATATTTCATGTTGTATCATCTTCTTTCCCCTTCTCAAACCTTCTCACCCTTTTTCCCAACCACTTCCTTCCATTTCCTTCAATCAACCGCTTCTTATACAGAGTTCCGTACCGAAGTCCGACCGTATTTATTTCTTCTTTTTTAAGAATATGCAAATGCCTGACTCTTTGTTCTATCCCTATTGGAAATTTCTTTACAAAAAACTTTTCACAACTTTCATCGGCACGGGTTGATGCTTCGAGCGATTCAAATTTTATCCAAAATTCGGCAGATATGTATTCCGGCATAAGAAGTTACATTCGATACGTCTAACCCTTTTTTTATACGAACGAACGATTATAAGCTTTTTTCATGCACATATTCTACCGCCCTCACGTCCGCTGTTCACTATGTCTTCCCCGTTTCTCTCCCAACATGGAAGTACTTTTTTATTTTCCCTATACAAAGCTACGCAATAGATAAGGATACTCGTTCCTTTCCGAAGTACCCGTTAGTACCCGACACTATACGACTTTTTCGCACTATGCTTTTTATAAAAGATATTTGACGTCCCTTCTTTTTTTTCCTTACCTCTTCAAAGGCAATGAACGATGGTTTTTACCTTTCCCAAAAGGATTTTTACCACCGAATTCTACCTATTCACTTTTTCTTTGATGGTTTTTTTCGAAATATCCATTCTTCTTTATCCTTAAAAAAGAAGATTCTCTTGCTTTTCCGAGCATAGCACGTCATGACGAGGATGAAATCGGACTTTTCTGCGGCACGAAGTCTATTCTCAGCCGCCAACGAAAACGGACTCCTTTCGTGCAACGTTTACCTTTTTATTCGTGAAACTCTCGTAATTTTTTGCTTTCATAGGAAAATAGCAGACATTTTTACACAATTTTACACTTTTTTGTGTAACAGTTCCACGCATTTTTTTAGGAGAGACGCCCTTTCAAAAAAACATTACTAAAAAATATGAATTACAAAAAAATTTTACGACGTCTTTTTTTACAAAACAGAATTCCGATATATCCAAAAATTTTTTCGGACGAAATCTTTTTCATAAAAACAAAAAACTTTTCGGACGAAAATTCTTTTCGCAAAAAAACGGACGACGGTCTGCTTCAAAAAGACCTAAATCGTTCATGGCAAAGTTATGATGCGTCTGCAAAATACGAAAATAAGAAAAGGAACGTTGCCGTTCCTTTTCCTTTGTCCTTTCAACAAAAAATATATACGGATATTTATTTAGAGATAAAGCCAATAGATACAAGCGTCCTCGCCATGATAATACCCTTTCCGCACGCCGACAAATCGAAACCCTTTCTTTTCATAAAGGCGACGGGCATTTTGATTACTTTCTCGCACTTCCAACGTAAAAGCTTTCACGCCCATGCGTTTACCCCGTTCCAGAAGTTCGTCCAAAATGGCTTTACCGATTCCTTGACGGCGATAGTCGGGATGAACGGCAATATTCAGAATATCGCCCTCCTCCATGACCTGCATGAACCCGCCGAAGCCTACGACGATACTTTTCGCTCCGGCATCTGCGTCGACGTCTTGCAGAGCGACGACGTAGCATTTATTTTGGTCGTTTATCTCGGCTTTGTATAAGTTTTCGCTCCACCCGTCTTCGCCCAAACTCAGGGCATCTATGCGGGCAACCGCCGAATAATTGGTTTCGTTCAGGTCGGTAAAAATCATTTCAGTTTATTCCCGTTTCGGCAGAAGAGCTCTTGATATAGAACGGTCGGGCACGTTTAACAAACTCTTTTCGTTGAAATTTTTCCACCGCTACGCTTAAAAGAGCTTCGGGCATGACGTCGTCTACGTAAATTTTCGGCAAAGGGCTGTTTTCCGTTTCTTCCTTCGTCATAAAAGAGTATTCCTTTTTTCCGTCCACGAAAGAGCAAGCATAAAAATTATTATGCTTACAGTCCAACAAAGCCAACACGTTTCCGCCTATACAAACTTGTTCTAAAGAGGTCACTTCCACAACGGGTTTTTGCAGAGCGGTGGCAAAAGCGTTTATCGTAGCCACGCCGATACGTATGCCTGTAAAGGAACCGGGACCGACTATAACGGCAAAAGCGTCAAAATCGGCAAGTTTCTCACCTTGTTCCACGATATTTTTTTCGATAATGTCCAACAAAATCTTATTATGTGATTTCGGATCGGGTTCGGAAACGTACTTTTTGATTTCTCCGTCCCGATAGGTACATACGCATAATTTTTTTCCCGACGAATCTATTGCGATGATTTTCATTTTTCCTCGATGGTTATTTTTCTCTTATTCTTACCCGTATATTCAAATACGATATTCAGCACCTTTCCCGGAAGCTCCGAAAACTTATTCCACTCGATGACGGTAATATCGTTTTCTTCAATTTGTTCCAACAGTCCCAGTTCCGCCACGTCGTCTTCCGACTCAATCCGATACATATCCAAGTGATGAATATCGAATTTTCCATGATAGGTTTTCATAATGGTAAAGGTAGGACTCGTCACCACCTCTTGCACGCCGAGTTCTTTACAAAGGGCTTTGGTAAAGGTGGTTTTTCCCACACCCAAATCTCCTGACAACAACAAGAATTCTCCTCCGTGCAAAGTTTTCGCGACTTCTTTCGCTATCTCTTGCGTGTCCTTTTCGGATTTAGATACATAATACCCGTTTTCTTTTTTCGGTTTCATGACGATTTCCCAATGTAATATTTTAGACAGTCTCTTATAGACAAAAAACGTTACGATACCGACCAAAGACAGACGAAGAAGGTTAAACGGCAACACACCGGCGCAAAGATAATACGCATAGAAATTCGACGCATTGATTTCGGGGTAGACAAGGGAACAAACACCGACCAAAGCGTCAAAATTGCCCCCGAAAAAGGCTTGCACGTAAAAAGGTACGGCAATAAGGTAATTAACCAAAACGGCAATCACGGAGGCAATACCGCCGCCGAAACACAAGGCAAGCAAAGCCGATTTTCTCGTCTTTTTCCTTTGATAC
>DCGI01000092.1:7629-9195 GCA_002315475.1 Christensenella sp. UBA1782
AAAACGAGGCGGGCAATACGAAAGAAAGTCCCACGATGATATCGACGATTTCCCCTACGAATCCCGTCGTCGTCATGGGCATTTTTAACAGGCATTTCAGTACAATAACCAAAAAACCGGCAAACGGCCCCATGGAAAACCCCGCAAGAATGGCAGGCAATTCGGAAAACTGCATTTCCAAAAAGGAGGGAAAAATCATGGGAAGCGGAAACTTGCAAAACAGATAAAGAATGTAAGAAACCGCGGTAAGCAGAGCAATTTTGGTTAAGTAAGCCGGGGTGAATTGCTTAGCAAAGCTTTTCACCCCTTGTAAGAACTTTTCTTTTTGTGTCATTACTTTATCGTTCCTTGTTCGTAAACATACAAGTCGTAAACTCGAATCGGTTGTGCGTTGCGAAGTCCCGTATAATACAAACCGGCAAGGAAGTTGTTATCCGCATCGCCTTCGTCATCGTTTCCGGACGTAGAGAATGCATCACTGACGCCTACCAAATCGTTGATGACGGGACAGTAACATATCGTTTCCACACCGTCCACCGTAACGTAAACCTTATAGAAGCGGAAAGATCCGTTCGATAAGTCTTCTCCCAAGAAGCCGTTAAGAACGCATTGTTCTTCGTCGACGGCAATCACTACCGAAATGGTGTGTTCTTGCCCGTCGTAGAAGTTAAAGCCGCTCGGAACGTCCAAGTATTGACGAATGTATTCGCTGTTATACTTATAGACTTCAAAGGCGAGTCTGCCGTCGGTATAAAGAATCATACACCCACGTTGTCTGGTCGTTACGCTGTTTCCGGCGTTTCCGATATAAGGTGTAGCCGAAGCGAAGTACCACATAAAGTCGCAGGACGTGTCGCAGGTGAACCCTTCCAAAATCGTTTGCGTGTAAGTAAAGTACTTCGGCACTCCCTTGTCAACGAAGAAAATCGGTTGCTTCTTGTAGACCGTATCCGATTCTTTCACGTAATAGTACAAATAAGCGTTATACCCCGAATCGTTTCCGCTTTGGGCAAGCTTGATACCGTTTTTGACTACGGAAGCTATATCGTAGAGATGTAGGTATACGTCTTGTTGCAGGTAAGAACCCACTTTGATATCGAATTCCTTATCGCCGTTAAAGTACTCAAAACTCTTCAAAAGCAGGCTGTCGCTGTACAAAATCGTTTCGCTGAGGTCGTTTTCGGAGGCGTAGTAGTACAAATAATAGGTACCTTTGTCGTTTGCCGTAGCTTCGGTAGACGGAATCCAACGTAAAGCTTCCGAATTTTCGGTCTTGACATACAAATACACGTTTTTCGGCTCGCCGTTCACTTTGATTTGTCCGACGATGGAAGCGAAATCCTTCTCGACTTTCTTCTCCAACGCCAAATCGGAAAGGACTTCTTCGGAACCGTAATGGTAGAAGGAATCGGTACGGCTCATCTTAAAGTATTTGTCGTAAGACTGCACGTTATACAGTTTGACTTTTTGACCGTCTTCGTAGTAATACAGATAGGTGTTATAGCTTCTATCGAGAGAAGAAGACTGATAAAGGATACTGTTGGAGTCGTTGACGGCGGAACTGTC
>DCGI01000017.1:0-23747 GCA_002315475.1 Christensenella sp. UBA1782
CATTATGATTCGTGACGACGTGACGGCTAAGGCGTTCGTCGATGACGTTTTGGCTTCTATTGCAGAATTGTGGTTCGTCGATCAAACCTTTGAGTCCTACTACGACGCATTCCAAAGCATCGGATTGGAATACTTCTATTCGAGCTTTAAGTTCGTGTTTAAGTACGATTCTTTCGTGATGCCGATGGTTTCTTCCTTCACGTACGATAACAAAGAAGGCAAGATCGTCTTTGAGATGAGTTACTCGCCGGAAGGAGCGGAACAAACCGTAGTCTTAACCTATGAAATAGATTATTCCGATTTGACGGTGAAGCCGAACGGTAAATTGAACGGCGAAGTTCGATTCAAGAACTATATGAAACTCTACGCTACCGATCCCGATACGGGAGATCTCATATACTACGTTATGCCTGAGTCTTTCTACGGCGTACAGTTTAACAATGTAGAAGACGAATTGACCGGTGAAGTGTTGGGCGTAGCCATTACCAGCTGCTACTATGAATTCAATGAGTACATTTCTACCGAAGAACCGGAAGAAGACGAAGAATTAGTCGCTATGGACGGCGGATATATTTTGGCAAAATGGATTTATGCCGATAACCAATTTATATTTGATAAGTTCTCTACGTATAACTATGCTCAAGAAAAAGTTGTAGATTTGGAACAGGAAGTAAAGATCACCATTCGCGGGGACGGCGTCTACGAGCTATTGAACTATCGAAACATGAACTTTGACGTTGTTCCGTTGGATCCCGATATGGTGTTGACGGTGAAGAGCTATTACGGTCCCGATAAAATCGACATGGACTTCAAAGAGTATATCAGAGTCGACAATACCGGAGAAGCGTCCTACTTGAATCCGAGATTCTTATTATACTATGACGCCGATACTTTCCACGTCGAATCATTCGGCAGAGATGAACTCAGTATCAACGGTTTCAAGTATATTTTTGCTCCGACTTATGCTATCATCGATATGACGATCGATGATTCTCAAGCACAAAGCGGTGTTGTCAAGAAAACGCTAACCGCTACCGAGTACACTTGGCACGGGGATCAGTTAAGTGACTTTTTACGTTACTATCCTATCGGTCAGTACCGTAACGACTTCGGAGCAGATAAGACAATAAGCGAATACTTTGCTTATTTGGATAATCTGATCGTGGAAAAGAAGTATATGACGGATAATGTCAATAACTTCTGTTGTACGTATTCGTATGAAGATTATCGCTTGAATTATTGGACGATGTATGACGAAGGTACCATCGATAGCAACGGAAATCATATTTCGGTACACTATAACGATAATAACGTCGTCGGCATGTTAAAGAAGAACGGCGGTGATACCGACGTACTTATCAACACCAAAACGTCGAGTCTTACCGATGATTCGGTACAAGCCTTTGAAAGATTTACCGAAGGCTATCACAATTTGAAAAAATCTTATAAGTTTACCGAAGATGACAAGATTATGTACTACGGTGTCAATACGAGTTCCATGCCGTATTCAGCGACTTATTTGGAAATGCAAGGAAGAAACTTGTTTGAAAAAACGATGCAGTTCGATTGCATGAAAGATTATGAGACGAAGGAATCCGGTATATTCTTCCTAACGAAGGGTTATACCTATATCGGTTCTGACCTTACGCTCAGCTTGTATAATCAACAAGAACTCCTCTACGGTGTCGCAGCCTTCTTCGGATATGCTTCCGACGAAATGGATTTGTTCTATGATAATTTGAAAGTCATCAGCGATACGTTACTGGAGAATCCCGAACAGGCTTCGATGCAAACGATAGCTAAGAGATGCTCCTATCAAGGCGGTTTCTTGACCACCGAATACGGCTGCTTCATCTTCCCGTACATGGCGGTGAAGGGTGACTATACTAACTACGTTTGCTTGATCTTCGATGAAGACGGCGACGTATCCTTGTGGGTAAAGAATCTCCTGCATTTCCGTTGTTGCTACGCAGGCGGACTCCCCGGATATCAGAATTCTTATCTGTACGGCTTTGATAATATGTTCAATACCGGACTCGATTATATGGACTATATCGAATACGCTACGAGTAATGCCGTGAAGGGCAACAGCTCTTGGAACAAGATCCTTTATTCTTGGGAGAATATGGCTGACTTCTACTGCGATAAGCTCGGTTTATCGACGGTAACGGTCGAGAAAGACAATGCCGTCTACCATTTGGTAGATAACAACCTGTTCAACATGACCGACGAAGAGATCGCAAGTCTCGAAGTAACCGATGAGACCGGTATGAAGAGCAGTGAAAGGTATGGAGAATTCAAGGGTATTCAAACGTATTTCCAAAATGTCTTATTGGGAAATGCAGGCATTACCGACGGAGATTACGGTATCAGAACGAAACTGTTTACTTCGGAAATGTCTAAGGCAGGACAAGACTTCGTTAACGGCCTCATGAACAATTTGGGCAAAAAGTATCCCGGTGCCAACAGAGGTTACGGTTATACGCAGTTTGCGGCGATCGGATTGGATCATCCTTACCTCTTAACGATGGCGGAGTCGAAGCAGATTACGACTTACGATAAGTATATCGAGGCTTTGGCTAAGGTGCTCGGTTTTGAGAATTCCGACGCTTTCTTAGCGAAGTGGAACGTCATAACCGGTATGCTTTCGGAAAAGAGTGGGGATTTGAAGGCAAGATATTATAAAGAGTTGAAAGACGTGTTGTACTGCGGAAGAAACACCTATGACAACGGTAACATCTATATGATTCCTTATTATATCGTGAATGAAGAAACGAAAGAAAACCTGTTCGTCGTATTCTATTACGAAAAGTTGGATAAAGAATACAACGATAACGTATGTCAAGCCGTCTTCGTGAGCAACTTGAATAACTTGTTGAGCCTGGGCGGTGTACCGTTTGGCGAGGAAGAAGAGGTAGAACAAGTTACCGAAAAGCCCGTCTATACCATACTCGGAAAAGAGTACATTTGTTCCGATATACAAAGCACGTGGGAACTTGAATTCTTAGACAAGTATTATGAAGAAGTCGGAGAACAAGATTATCTCGACGGCAAAATCAACGGTTTGCAAGAGGTCGTCATTATTCAAATTACGCAGGAAGCTCAAAAGACTTCTTACGGTATCTCTTCGAACGTAGTCGGAAAAGAGTATGCCTTAGACGGAAGACGCGAAAGCGATAGAGTAATGAACAAAAACGCCGGATTTACCATTTGGGATAACGAGGAAGGTTATGTAGAAGGACTTTCGTTTGCCATATTCTATAAAAACGATAACATTGATTATTGGGATTGGGAACACGACGACGAAAGCGTGGTACTTTCCGGTATGATTCGTTATGAAGAAGACGAACATGGTGTCGGTGCGATTTACGTCGGTGCTTTGAACTGGGCGTTCGAAGAAAACGAGCAAGGAGAAGAAGAGTACTTGTTCAGTGCCAGAATCATACCTCATTTCGACGCCGAAACCATGACGGGCGATTTCGAAATCGGTTTGGATTTACACTTCTACGAGAGTACCCAAGTCGGATACGACTATATCAGAACGCAACGTTTCTACAGCTACGAAGAAAAAGATTACAATCTCAGAGGTAGCGGTTCTTTGAAGGAATTTGAAGGACAATACGGTAGAGAATTCAGCTTACAGTTGGATGAACAAGAATTCCTGAACCTCAACGGCGAAGACTTGATCAACGTAAAGGTACAAATCCCGAACGGTAACGTGAAAGACTTTGCTTTGAAGGCTATGGTTAAGGTACCCGTCTTCGATGCGGAAGCAGATGGACTCACCTATCAAGAAAGAAACTTCGGTGTCGATTATCAATTCGATAAAGAATCGTCGAAGGTCAGCGGATTCTTTGATACCTACGAAGTAGGCGCAGGCTATACCTGGACGGACGAAGTCAGAACGGCAAACGCCTTCGGTAGCAAAGACGGCGTGAACGTCGTAGACGTAGTCTTCCACGGTGCTATCGATACTCCGGAAGAAAGCTATTACGGCATTTCCATCAAGCATCCAGGCAGAGACGAAAGCTACTATGAAGTAGAAGAAACCGAGGAAGAATCCGAAGAAGAAACCGAGGAAGAAACCGAAGAAGAATCTGAGGAAGAATCCGAAGAAGAAAAGACGGAAGACCAAAGAAAGTATTTCTATACGTGGGCTCCTATCAACGGTTCGGTGAAATTATTCGTTCCTTGTACCGATTCGATGAAGATTCGCTTGACGGTCGACGCGGATGAATTCTTCTATCGTAAAGAGGAAAACATTTTGGTCGAAACAAATCCGCAAGGCGATTACTTTGCATTTGAACCGATTCATATCGATATGGGTATCGCGTACGACGAAGAATCCAACGTTCACACCGTTTATGCTACGATGGAGAAAGCGGCGGAGTTCACGACGAGTTCCTACATCCTCACTAAGGTTGAAGGTACCGACGACACAGCGGAAACCGTTAAGGAAAACGAAACCTTAGTGCTGAGTGCGTTCAACTTGAACGGAACATTGATGTTGGAATTGCTCGGTGAAAACTACCTGATCGTCAACGGAACCGTTCCGAACAGCGATTACAATATCCTTGATAACGGTAGCAAGGGCGGAAACAAGTCGACGATGACGCCTATCGATTTCGAAGCGCATCTCAACATTCCTACCGACCTGACCGAAACCTTCTTGGTAAGTCTCGACATGGACGGCGTTACGCTGACGAAGTACGACAAGCCCTTTAACGTGAAAACGAAATACGAGTCGGAAGAAATTCTTTCCCCGCTCGTAGGCAGTTTGGAAATCGGTTTGCCGAACAAAGAAAGCAAGAAGTTCACGATTACGGGACATATCGACGGTGTACACGAAGACAATATCGAAATCAAGACCGAAATCGGCAAGATTAAAGTCGAAGAAGACGTATATACCGATCTCGTGACGAAAAACACCATTGAGAAGATTCTGAACGCTCTCGACGTTTCCGTTGTCTTTGATTATGCGACGGAAGGTCGTTATGCTCTCGACGTAGACTTCGGCGGATTCGGCTTTGTACAAAACGAATACCTCGCCGACGTTCAAATGAAGGGCGAATGTTCGGCACTGTCGGCATTCGGCTTTAACGCCGCATACGATCAAACGGAAAGCGGTATCAAGAAAGTTACTGCTTCCTTAGAAGACGATGCCGTTTATACCGAAACGAAGGTCGGAAAGAACGGTGTGACGGAAAGAATCGAGAAAAAAGGCTATGACGCCGTAGACTTTGCCGTTACGGTAGATACCGAAAACGTCGATAAAGTCAACGTGGATCTCGGAAAATTTGTTTACAGCGAAAACATTCAAAAGTACGGCGAAGCCAAGAAAGCACTTTACGAAAGTGCCGACAGAGCTTATACGCTCGAAGCGATTGCTTTCGAAGTCAGCCATGACAGAACGCAAGAGAATAAGAACGCGTTTGCCGTAAAACTCGATCCGATCACGTATAATACCTTAGATAAGATATACTGCGTTCCTACGGATAGCTTAGTCAACCAAAAGGACGAAAGCTTCTCGATGCAAAAGATTGATTGGAAGGTGGGTATCGATACTTCGAAGAAGTTCACCGTTACCACCTCGCTCGATACCTTCGGCTATGTTTCGGAGAAGAAGGCGTATAAAGAAGATAAAGCAACGGATGTAGTCTTGAAGCAAGAATCCTTCACGCTCAACCCGATCGACGTAAGCATCGTACACGATGCGTCCGAAGAAGATAAGACGACGTTTGATGCCGATATTGCGGCGTTCGGCTACCATGCGGTAGAAAAGGAATACAACGCAGACGAAGACAGATTGGAAACCAAGAAGGATGACACCTTCGGCATGAACGCTATCGACTTAAGCGTAAGCTTCGGTCAAAAGGATAGCAAGACCGACGTAGGCGTCACGCTCGGTGCATTCGGATACACGACGGTAGAAAAGGCGTTTGACGAAGAAGAACTGATCGACATCGCCGAAAAGGATGATGCGTTCTCCCTCAATGCCGTTGAGTTGGGCGTAACGTTCGATCAATCCACCGCCGACAAGACGGTATTGGCGATTACCTTCAACGGTTTGAACTACAATACGGTTGAGAAGGAATACGACGAAGAATCCAAGGGATACATCCATAAGAAGGATAACACCTTCACGTTGAATCCCGTCGGCTTGACCGCCACGTTCGACCAATCCACCGCCGACAAGACGGAATTGACGATTGCGCTCGATGCGTTCGGATACGGTATCGTCGAAAAGGAATACGATGCGGATGGAAAGATCTACGTCAACAAGAAGAATGACAGCTTCTCGATGGATGCCGTCACTTTGGATGCAGACTTCGACAAATCGGTCGCCGATATTACGAAACTGACGGTAACGATGAACGAATTTACCGTTACCGAATCGGAAAAAGAATACAGTGCCGACGCAACTGCCGAGATTTCCAAAAAGGATGACGCGTTCACGCTGGAAGCCATTGACTTCACCGTCCTCTTGGATCAATCGACCGAAAAGAAGACCGCTTTCGAAACCGTCCTCAAGAAGACCGGCTTTACGAAAGTCGAGAAAGAGTACAATGACACCGAAAAGAAGGATGTCACTAAGAAAGATACGTCCATAGGCGTAGAAGATATTTCTGTGAAAGTCGATATCGTCGATACCGAAAACGACGTACGCACCTTTGACGTGAACGTTTCGAAGCTCGTTTACAGCAGCGAAAAGAAGAAGTACGACGAGGATGCGAAAGCGACCGTTTTGAGCAGAAAACTGGAAAGATCGTTGGAAGCTTACGAGCTGAAAGGCACGATTGACCGCAAGGTTGCCGGCAAGACGGACGTAGACGTTACTTTGGGTGCCGTCACCTACGCCAACGTCAAGACCAATCCGAATTGCGTACACTATACCAACCTCGCCTTGAGTGCTTTGAACGTTCATACCATCGTATCGTTGCCTGCCGACGAGTTCATTGATTACAACCTCTACTTCAGTATCGGTGCTTTCCAAGCTTCGTACGATACCGACGAAAGAATCGGCAAGAAAGAATCGATTTCGGTCAAATTTAACGGCGGATACGCCGATCTCACCTTCGAGATGCCTACCGAAGAAGATAACACCTACGGTGCCATCGCGGTCATCAAGGCTTTGGACGAAAAGCAAACCTCTTTGGTTATGAACATCGACATTGACTTCCAAGTGGAAGGCATCCATTTCGAACCGATCGAGCTTGCCTATAAGAACAGAACGGAAAGAGACTATTTGACTCTGCCCGTTATGGACGAAGACGGAAACTTCGTCGACGGAAAGAACAAGATTATCTTTACCGGTGCGAAGAACGAAATCTATCGTGGTATCTGGACGGTAACCCTCCCGACCGAAACCGATAAGGGTTACGGTTATAACTATAAGAAGAACGTGAAGGAAGCCGATAAAGAAGGTAAGACGGTTTACGTCATGAAAGACGAAACCAATATCTTCCTGCACCTCGCTACCGAAGAGAACAACTACTATGCGGTAGACGTACTCTACGGAGAATACGATTTCGACGGAACCCTCGAAATGGCCACCGAAGAAACGGGTAGATATTATCTCTACGGTCATAACGGCGAAAAGTTAATCGGCTCGGTTGAATTGATTTTGCCGACCGAAGACGATTTGTTGTACAGCTTTACCGTCAGCAGAGGAAAGCCTGTGGAAGTCAAGGATAAAGAAAGCGAAGAATCCAAGATCGTTTACGAAGAAGAAACCGCCTTCAAAGTATCCTTCCATAACGCTAACGAAAAGTATAATTACTATGCGGTAAGCCTCTACACGTATAACATTTTGATTCCCGGAGTCGTGCTTGACGTACCGAACGTCAACGTTGACGCAACGCTCGAAATGGCTACCGAAGAAACCGGAAGATACTATCTCTACGGTCATAAGGACGAAGCTTTGGTCGGCTCGGTGGAAGTATTGATTCCTACCGAAACCAATAAGCAATACGCCTTCACCATCAACAGAGGAGTGGAAAAGAAGGAACCGAACATCCCGCTCGCCAAGGAGGATAAGAAACCCGAATACGTCGAAGAAGTTATCTTCCACGTTTCGCTCCATTTGCCGACCGACGAAAATAACTTCTACGAAGCTTCTCTCGCATGGGCAGGATTCCAAGTACAACAAATTACCGTTCCCGACTTTGACTTCGGTGCGGTCTTAGAACTGACGAGCGACACGCAAAACTACTACAAGTTATCGTTGACCTACAATAAGGCTTTGGTCGGAACCGTCAAAGTAACCGTTCCGAATGAAACGCTCGAAGACTACGGCTTGACCGTTTGCAAGGGTGTATCGAAAGAAGTCGAAAAAGTGCTTACCTATGAAGAAGAAGAAATCTTTGCGTTCTTCTTCCACGTAGCCGCCGACGAAACCGACTATTACAGCGGCAGATTGTTTATCGACGCCTTCTCCGTTACCGAAACGATTTCCTTCTCGGGTATTGAGATTACGTTGGAAGGGGAGACGGTAGAAAAAGCCAAGGGATACAAAGTCAGCTTGATCTATGCCGAAGAATTGGTCGGCACCGCCGTTGTGACGGTACCCACCGCCGAAGATAAGCAATACGGCTTGTTGGTCAACAAGGCAGTGAAGAAGACCGTCGCCGAAAAGACGACGTACGAAGAAGAATTGATCTTTGACGTATCCTTCCACCTCGCCACCGAAGAAAATAACTACTATGACGTCAACGTTATCGTTACCGCCGCGACCATCGGAGAAGAAGGAAACGAAATCAATATTCCCGAAATCAAGGCGAATGTAACCTTGAAGATGGCTACCGAAGAGAATAACGTTTATGCGTTTGACGTAGATTACAACGGTAAGAAGATTGTTGCCGCAACCTATCAAAAGGGTGACGTACTTCTGAATATCGAAGTACTCGATGCAAGTTACGTATTCCGTTATGACGAACTCGACAACACCGTATTGAGCTTCACGATGCCGGAATATGTATTCGTCATCGACAGAGCACAAGAAAAGAACCTCGGTCACGACGTCGGAGAGAACACCGCCAACGGACATTGGTACTTCCAAGTCAGCGAGAACAAAAAGGATGCCAAACTCATCTGGAATATCGGATACGAATACGAATTCGAAGATGTGTTCGATGAAAACGGTTTCGTCAGTACGGATATGGCGCTCAACGCCTTCATCTTGTACAACGGTGCCGGTGCCGAACTCGTTGCGGGACAGGAACTCGATTTCCAAGCGGAGGAAAAAATCATAGAAAAGGTGGATACCTTCTTCGAAAGTTTGGAATCTAAGGATGAATAATTTATCTTTGGATACAATAAAAAAACAACATAACCCCGATACCTGCCTTTCGTCGGGTATCGGGGACAAAAAGGAAAAATGAAAAAGTCACTGAAAATTTTAGTATTCATTCTGATAGCTCTCTTGCTTTGCGGTAGCCTTGTAGCTTGTACCGAAGAAGAAGAACCGGTACAAAACGGAATCGTTATCGTCAAAAAGGAAAAGAGTATCATTAAGGAAAAAGGGCTGAATACCACTCTGGAAGATTTGTTTAACGGTGCGGTTCAGGAAAAAACGGGTCGTGATTTGAAGACGGCAAGAAACAGAATCGAAAAAGTCTGCGTAAAAGCCGAAAGAACCATTCGCGATAACAATGTCGGAAACGAAGTGTACGTAGCCATTTTGGAAGAATTGCAAAGAGATCAAGACGTGAAAATTTCGGCACTCGTCAAGTTGATTGACGGGGAGATTACGCAGGAAATGAAAGACTTGACTCTGTTTTTAATCAATCAGCTCGGAAAAAACGTCTTTTCGCAAACCGTTTATAACTGTTTTGCTTGTTATTTGGAAACCGTCTATAAAGAGTACAAAGATAACGATTATAAAGAAAGTACCGTCAAAAGAGCCAAAGAAGACTGGGAGGACTTTTTGACAATCGGTCAAGAGGACTTCACGTCCATGTTATCGATCGCCATTCTTGCGGTGGATTTATCGTCCGCCGACGAAGAAAAACTGGAAGAAGAAAGTAAAAAGTTTACCTTTAACGACGGAGAAATCGCCGCCATTGCGCGGAGTCTTGACTTATCGAGCGGTATTCCCGTTACCGGTTGGAAAGTTATGCTTCGGTTGGTCGGCTCTTTGATGTCGGACAGTAGTTTTTGGGGAATGGTATACAATAAAGCCAATATTTTCCTTGCAGATGACAAAGGCGACGATTTTGAAATCGTTGCGACGTCGTTGTTTACGTTTATGCCTCTCATTACTTCCGTTCAAAAGAATATTAAAGCCGAATGGATTTCTGCCATACAAGAAGGCGGGGATGAAGCATACCGTATCGTTTTAGAGAGTTTCCGAGAAGAAGATTGGGAAAGACTGAAAGACGTTTTGGAAATTAAACTTTCGGGAAACTATTGGGACGTAGGTATCAATTATTTCGGTTATGACAGTGACTTTATTACTTACAGCGCATCGGTGGTAACGTATACCGTCGAAGATTTGAAAAACTGTATAAACGAACAAGAAGGATTGACCGTAAAGGATTTATCCAAAGTTATGGAGGGTATTGTCGCCAATATCTCTCCGCTATTTTCTTATTATGGGTGGCAATATGATAGAGGTTAAAAACGTATTTAAGAGTTATAACGGCGAAGCCGTTTTGAAGGGCGTATCTTTTACGGTACAAAGCGGAGAGTTCGTATCCATTATGGGTAAAAGCGGAAGCGGTAAAAGTACCCTGTTGAATATTATCGGCGGCTTTTTGGATGCCGATAAGGGAAGCGTGTTGTTCGACGGAAAGGACATTACTTCTTTTTCCGACAAAGAAACCGCCGCATTTCGTTGCAAAGAAACGGGTTTCGTGTTCCAGTCGTTTAAGTTGATCGGAACGTTGACGGCGAGAGATAATATCCTTTTACCCGCCGTACTCGGAAAAATGCCCGTAGCGCAAGCGGAGAAGAATTTGAAAGAACTCAGTCAGGCTTTCCATTTGGAGGAAGTTCTGGACAAGTATCCCGACCAACTTTCGGGTGGACAATGTCAGAGAGTGGCTATCGTTCGTGCTCTTGCGTTTTCGCCCAAGACGATCATTTTGGACGAGCCGACCGGAGCTTTGGACAGTAAGACGGAAGAAGAAGTCATGACCGTACTTTCTCATTATAACAAGATAAAAGGCATGACGATTATTCAAGTTACGCACAGTGAAAAAGTGGCTTCTTACAGCAGCAGAATTATTAAAATCAAAGACGGTGAATTGGCGACAGAGGGAAGTGCGGTAGCGAATAAGTTTATGCACAGATAACGGACATAGAAAAAACTATGGCAATTCAACTTTTCTTAAAACACCTTTTTACAAGCATTCGGCGAAGACCGGCACAACCGTTTTTGCTCGTGCTTGTTTTATCTCTTGCCGTACTTGCGGGTATTACCACGCTGAATATCGGTGATTTTATCGAAATAAACCAAGAGGAGGAAATAAAAGCCTCCTTTGGGAACGCCGATTATTCTATCGCCGTAAACAGTTTGAGCGAAATACGTTTTTTATCGGTCGATGACGTGTACGCTGCCGTATCCGAAGATATCGATGCGTGCGGTGCGTATGCCTTGCCGATGATTACCGACGTCAAGAGAGATTTTGTATACGGTGTCGCTACCGATTTTGAACAAGCAAACAAAATTTTTAATTTTAAGTTTTCTTCGGCTAAAAATCTGCCCGTCAATTACGTGGTGGACGCCATATATGTGACCGAAGAATTTGCCGCAACCTACCGTTTGAAGGTGGGCGATAAAGTCCGTATGGGCTTTTTGGGTTTCGAAAAAAATTATTTTATATACGGCGTTTCCGC
The DNA here is from genome assembly GCA_002315475.1 of Christensenella sp. UBA1782. Taxonomy (GTDB): domain Bacteria; phylum Bacillota; class Clostridia; order Christensenellales; family DTU072; genus CAG-1782. The sequence goes on from DCGI01000017.1 coordinate 11,839, forward strand.
CAATCCGTTCATGGGCAAATACGACGTCATGGTGGATATTTCGTCGATGGTAAAAATGATGGCTTCGGAATCGTTGTATCTTGCGTTGATACAACACGACTATATGCCGGCAAGTACCGTTTACGTCAATACCAAAGGTCACGCCGATACCGTCGTGAACCAGCTGAAAGAGGCTTTTCCCGATGCGACGTTTTCGGCTGCCGCCGTTTCGCAAGGTAACGGTATCCACGTTATGGACGAAATTATGGTTATGATGATGTTGATATCGATCTTCTTCGTCATCTTCGTCATCTATTGTTGTTTCCATATTATTTCTTTGCAACGGCAGGAAGAAAACGCTTTATTCTATGCGGTGGGCGGAAAGTCCTATATGCTCAACATGCTTGCCATGTTCGAGGTGGCTTTCTATTGGTTCATCGGTTCGATTTTTGCCGTGCTGTTATCCTATCCGATGGCGGAATTCGTCTTGCAAGTCAGCGATTTGTATTATTGTACCGCTTTTTGGAACGCGAAAGCAATATTGATTTCGATAGCGTGTATGCTTCTTGCCGCCGAAGGCAGTATGTTGCTGTTTATTGCCACCGAGAGTTCCAAAAAGAGAAAAATACGTGCCAAAAAGATGGTTGTACAGAAGAATTATTCTATCCTTATCGGGGTAGGATTTTTGGTTTTGTTCGGTGCGATGGAAGCTGTCAGCTATCTGTTGCCGTTGACAAGTCGAGTGGTACCCACCTTGATTGCCTTTTTCAGTGTGCCGACTTCGGCGTTCTTCTTAGGCAGAGAAATCTACAAAGGTATCGCCAAAAGCCTATCTCGCAGAAAGAAGATTTCTGTGCCCACCCGCTACGCCTTAAAGAATACCAATAAAGTCGGGACGCTTGCCAACAGTACCGGCTTATTCGGTATACTGTTGATCATGTTGTTTTCGATAGGCTATATGATTTTCGCGAGCTACGATACCATTGATAAGTGTTCCAACTTCTTAAACGGGGAATACTTGGTCGTCAATGCACCTACCGACGCCGTAGAACTTTTGGAAAAAGAGGACAATATAGCCCATGCTTATTCGGTCTATATGGAGTACACTCCGCGTGGCAATAAAAATATAACCGTCATGGGTGCCTCCGACATACAGGCTTTTTCGTCGCAGAATACCGACTTAACGAAACTACCCAAAGGAAATAAAGCTATTATATCGGGTACCTACGCCGAAGAACTCGGATTGCAGAAAGACGATTCCTTTAAGATCGTCATCGGAAACACCACGTTAAAATTGGTTTTGGAAGATACGGTAAGAAGTAACGGTAATTTCGTATATATCGATAACGAGTATTGGAATATCCCCTATACCTATGTTTTGGTAAAGGGAAAAGAAGGGGTGGAAAGTCGCAGACTTTACCAGTCGGTAGCTTCTTCCCTTGCGATGGAAAGCGTTTCCATACGGGAAGCCGACCAATTTCAAGGGGACTTGGTCGACATGAACAACAAATATTTGATTTGTTCGATCTTTATATTCTGTATCGTGTTTATCTTTGCCGTTATCGGTTTAACCGATTCTCTTGCGGCAAGTTATCGATCCCGTCGGGAGGAGTTTGCCTGCTATAAAGCGGCAGGTATGGGAAATACCGATTTGCGAAAGATGAAAATCGCCGAAGTGAATTTCTCGTTTTTGATGGGTATCTTTATCTTCCTATTGTATTTTGCATTTTTGTGTTATGCCGTCTATATGGCGGGAAAAGGGTTCATACTGAATTTCTGGTGGGCTTTGCTATGAAAAAGAAAATATTGTGTTCTTTCTTGATTGTGGCGATAGGGACAATGCTTATATTGTCCTTATTTGCTTGTAAGGAGAAAGAAGAGGAAGGGAAGGACGACGGATTACAGATCGCCGTACTCTCCGATATACATTTGATGACCGAAGGAGAAGTCGGACACAGGACGACTTACTTTTATAAAAGTCACGCCCTAAAAACGCAAAATCTGCTCTTTCTGTCGGAAGCCGTCTATAAGTCGGCTATCGATAACTTGATCGAGCGGAAACCCGACGTCGTGTTGATGGCGGGCGACCTTTCGGAAACGGGTTCGGTAGACAGTCTGAACGTGATAGCGGCGGGCTGTAAAAAGCTTGAACAAGCCGGTATCAGGGTTTTCGTTACGGGAGGGCTCTCCGATTTTTCAAGAGGGTACATAAACGGCAGTGAAAAGGAAACCTTCCTTACCCATATTACACGAGACGGTTTTTGCGAAACTTTTGCCGATTACGGGTATAACGAAGCCATTGCACAAGACGAAGAAACCCTTTCGCACGTCGTCGATTTAGACGAAACCCATCGGCTTTTGGTATTGGATACCATTTCCACCTACGACTACACGCAAAAGGACTTTTTGGATGGGGAGGACAGAACGCCGCCCGTTTCCAACGCTACCATGATGTTCGTCGATACCGAACTGGAAAAGGCGCAAGACGCCCGAAAAGAAATGCTGGTTATGTCGTATCTGCCTATCAACGATACCATCGGGGAGTATTTCGGTGCCATGACAAAGACCAAAATGATCACGATCGACCGTCAGGAAGAATTCGCCGACATGTTTTCGATATACGGCGTACAATACGTCGTCAGCGGGCACATGCACAACCAAAACTGTCTGAAACTCGATAATCAGTATTTGACCATGTATAATTATACTCCTTCGGCGTTATGTTGTTATCCGCTCGAATATTTGTGGATGACGTCGGAAGAAGACAAGTATATCGTGGAAGAAAAATCCATCGGTGCCGTCCGAGAAGAGTATCTGCCGAAATGTTTGACCGACGAAGAAAAACAAGCCGTACTCGCCGATTCTTCGGCGTTTGCAAAACAATATATCTTGGATCATATTTGGGTTACCGCACAGGAATATATAGACAATAACGGGGAAAAGAACGCTCTGTTTATGCGGTTTCTTCGTAAACTGAGCATCTATCCGAGTTCTACGATTGATGAGGAACCCAAAGCGATAGCCTTTTGTGAATCCCTTTATCAAGGGTATCTTACTCTAATCAATATGCCGCTATACGGAGAAACGGACAGTATCGAAAGCGTCTGCAAGGGGTACGATATCGTCTTGCCGAAAACCTCGTATACGACGGTAAAGGATTTTATCGGCGAGATACTTTGTCAAATCTATACCGATGACGTCCATATCACGAGCGAATCGCCCGAAGCCGTCGTATTCCGCTATATCGTCTATACGGGGTTGAAGATGATAGCCGACTTGGATATAGGCAAATCGTTACACGAGATGAACGATGCCGTCGTTGCTTTCGACTTGACAGGCGTGGCGGATCAAATCTTTACCGAAGGCATTATCGACGTCACCAAAGACAACGTGGGGGTTGCGTTTTTGTCTATTTTAGAACCGCTCTTGCAGAAAAAAGGGGGTATTTTTTCCACCACGATGTTACAGGACGTTGCGGAAGATTTATTGAAGCTCGTCGATACAGTACTGCCGTTCGTCTTGGCATTTACCGATGTATACGATCAAGAGAACGATACGGTCTACGGCATCCGGTACAGGAAGTATTTCGATATTCCGAAAGGAATCGTCTATCTTCAAAAGTTCTTGGACGAAGGTCTTATCGACGTCTTTGCCGCCGACTTATTATTCTGATCAAAAAAGACGTTCTTACCCGAGAAAGTTTGACGTCGAAAGAAAAAGGATACAGTATGAAAAAGAAAATCGTAGGGGTTGTACTTTGCTTGGTACTGACGGGACTCATCGTTGCGTCTTTGTCGGCGTGTGACAAAAAAGGCGGAAAGAAAACCGAAGTTCAGTCCTTACAAGTGGCGGTTTTGTCGGACATTCATTTGATGACTGACGAAGAAGTGGGCGACCGAACGAGTTATTACTATACTTATTATACCAATAGAATGCAAAGTATGGTTTTTTTGTCGGAGGCTATATATAAGTCGGTCATTGACCAACTTATCGAACAAAAGCCCGACGTGGTTTTACTGTCGGGCGACCTTACCAATACCGGTTCGGTTGCGAGTATGCAGGTGGTTGCCGACGGCTGTGAAAAACTGGAAAAAGCCGGTATTAAGGTTTTCGTTACCGGCGGTCTGAACGATTTTTCGCAAGGCGTCTATAAAAGAGGGGTTTATTTCCAGTATATTCCGAGAGTTTCGCCTGAAAGTTTTGCCGAAATGTTTGCCGATTACGGGTATAACGAAGCGATTGCGCGGGACGACGAAACTTTGTCGTACGTCGTCGACCTCGACGAAACGCACCGCCTTTTGGTATTGGATACCATATCTACGTACGATTACAGTCAAAGCGACTTTTTAGACGCCGACGTGCGGACGCCCGAAGTCAGTAACGCCCTTCTGTGCTTTATAGAGGAAGTCCTTGACGAAGCGAGAGACCAAAGAAAAGAAGTCTTGGTCATGTCCTATCTGCCCGTCAACAATGCCGTCGGGGACTATTTCGGTATCTTGACGAAAAATAGAATGCTTGCCCTCGACAAGCAGGAGTATATTGCGGAAATGTTTACCGAATTCGGCGTTCGGTATGCCGTCAGCGGACGTCTGCACGTGCAGAAGTGTTTGGCACTCGATAATCAATATACCACGTTTTATAACTATTTTTCTTCCGCTCTGTGTTGTTATCCGTTGGAAATCATGTGGCTTACGTCGGAGGAAGACAGGTTTATCGTGGAAGAAAAGCCTCTGACAAAGGTAAAAGAAGAGTATCTGCCCGACTGTCTGACGGCGGAAGAACGAGCGGGCATACTCGCCGATCCCGTTGCTTTTTCGGAACGATACGTTTTGGAGAATATTTGGAACGTTATCCAAAATTCTATCGACCAAGAGGGCAAAAACGGTTGGTTTATGCGCCTTTTATATAAAGCCGGCTACTACGAAAGCACCGAAATCTATAACGAAGCAAAGCCCGTAGCCTTTTGTGAAAAAATCTATCAAGGATATTTGAAACTGCTCGATATGCCTTTATACGGCGAGGAAAACAGTATCGAAAGCGTTTGCGGTGCATACGAAATCGAATTGCCGTCCGTCCCGTACGCTACGGTAAAAGAGTTTATTGCCGAAAACATACGCTATATATATTCCGACGAAACCCGCATCACGGCGGGTACGCCCGAATCCGTCGTCTTTCGCTATATCATTTATACCGCGTTGAAAATGATAGCCGAGATGAATATAGGACAAGACTTACACGAAATGAACGATGCCGTCGTTGCCTTCGATTTGACCGTTTTTACCGATTCTTTGTTTACCGAAGGTATCATTGACATTACCACAGAGGATATCGGGGTGCAACTTTTTTCGGTATTTGAACCCCTTTTGCAAGAAAAACTCGGTTTGAAAAATAAGTTTTTCCCGTCAAGCGGGACAGAACAGTATCTGGAAGTGATTGATACCATACTGCCTTACGCCTTGAAGATATTGTTCCCGTTGGAGTACGACGATGAGGAAAAAACGATTTTCGGTATCAGGTATGAGAAATACGTTGACGTAAAAAACGGTATTTTTGACTTGGAAAAGTTCTTAGATGACGCCTTATTGGACATTTTTGCCCGAGATATATTATTCTAAAGAAAAAGGAAAGGAAAACTATGAAAAAGAAAAGAATCAGCTTTGTGCTTTGCGCCGTTCTCGTATGTTTCTTGCTCGCCACGACGGTTGCGTGCGATAAAAAAAGAAACGAAGGGGACGAACACCCTCTGCAAGTGGCGGTTTTGTCGGACATTCACTTGATGACGCCCGACGAAATCAAAGATCCTACCGGCAAAAATTTCGTTTATTATACCAATAAATTACAGACGATGTTGCCTCTTTCGGAGGCTCTTTACAAGTCGACCGTCGATCAACTTATCGAGCAGAAACCCGACGTCGTGTTGATGACGGGAGATCTTTCGCAGACCGGCTCGAAAAAGAGTTTACAAGTGATTGCGGACGGGTGCAAAAGGCTGAAAGAAGCCGGTATTAAGGTTTTCGTTACGCCCGGTATCAACGACCTTTCGGAATACGGTACGACCTTCGACGGCGACAAGAAAACCGAAAAAGAGGAGTGCGTGACGCTGGAAGAGTTTGTCGAAATGTTCGCCGATTACGGTTATAATCAAGCGATTTCTCGCGACGAAGAAACCCTGACGTACTTTGCCGACCTCGACGAAACCCATCGGCTTTTGGTATTGGACAGTATTTCTCTGTTCGATTATGAATTAAACAGCAGAGACGTATCGGGTGTGAGTAAATCTCCCGTCCTATCCAATGGCACGTTGCAATACGTGGACGAGGGGTTGGCGGAGTCGGTAGACTTGCGAAAAGAAGTGCTTGTCATGTCCTATCTTCCCCTTTCCAACGAGGTAGGGGACGTCTACGGGCAGATGACGAAACGGTTTGTGGTAGCCATCGACCAAACGGAAGAAAGAAGTATTATCGAAATGTTGATGTACCATGGAGTACAATATGCGGTTACCGGACATCTTCACGCCAAAAATCATACCGTTTATGACGATAAGGTATACTTTGATTTGCACGACTATACGGCATCGTGTACCACATGCTACCCGTTGGAAACAATTTATTTGACGGCGGACGAAGACCAATATATCGTGGAGCATAAAGCTCTTTCTTCGGTAAAAGCCGAGTATCTGCCCTCTTACTTGTCGGCAGAAGACAGACTTGCGTTCCTCGCCGATCCCGTTGCCTTTTCCAAACAATATCTTATCGACCATATCGACGTTTCGGCAAACGCCATTATGCACAAAGAAGGGCATCCGTACGGTTTTATTACCTATCTGTTGGTGAGTTTGGATTATATAGATCTGGAAAACATCGCCACCGACGCCAAAGCCATCGCTTTGGGGCGTTGCTTCGGAGAAGCCTATGAAGATTTGATGCAGATGACCTTGTACGGGGAAGAAAACAGTATCGAAAGCGTTTGCTTGGAATACGGCATTTTCCTGCCCGATATAGGGAAAAACATGACGGTAAAAGAGTATTTTGCCGACGTATTTTGCCGAATGTTTACGAACGAAATCGTCGTCAACGAGGAAAACGACGAAACGACGGTACTGAAATATATTGGGTATACCGCTATTCGGAACATGACGGCAATCGACATTTCCGAACAGTTGCAAGAGTTGCGTCCCGACGTAGGCATTAAGTATTTTGATTTGTCTTCCCTTGCCGACGGATTGTTCCATGACGATCAGTTGTGTCTCAAAGTCAATGCGAAGGATCCCGACGGAAATACCTATTCGATTATTGCGTCCGTCCTTTCTGTCTTGGAACCCGTTTTGATTAAAGCCGATATAAAAGTATTAGGAACAAGACTTTCGGTTTTGGGTGTCGATCAAACTACGATAGATTCCCTTTTGGGGGTATTGGATAACTATTTAGAGGTTGTTTTGGCGCTGTTTGACGATTATTCTACGGAAGATAATACATTGTACGGGTTAAAAATACGAAGCTATCTCGACTTTTCCGCAGGCACCATAAAAATCGGAGACATTTTGGGGATCGGCATGGTGGATATTTTTGCAAAGGATTTACTCTTTTAAGTAGGAGGCATACCATGAAAAAAGGCAAAGCGGTATTCTGTGTGATCGTTGCGGTGTTTCTTGCGATGACGCTGTTTTCCTGTCGAGACCGGGAGAAGGATTCGTCGAAAGATACTCCTTTACGCATAGCCGTTCTTTCCGATATTCACTTGATGACCGAAGAAGAAGTCGTTGAGGCTACGGATGAGGATTATAAGGATTTTACGAAAAAAAAGTACACCGCTTTTCACGTTTCGGAAGCCATCTATAAGTCGGCTATCGATAACTTAATCGAGCAAAAGCCCGACGTCGTGTTGTTTGCGGGGGATTTATCGGAAACCGGTTCGCAGAAAAGTTTGCAAGCGGTCGCCGACGGCTGCAAAAAACTGGAAAACGCCGGCATTTCGGTTTTTGTGACGGGCGGCGTTTCCGACTTTTTGTTTTCCGGAATCGGGAACAATTATTCCTATAAAAAAAATGCGGAAGGGATAGCCGAGTTTGCCGAACTGTTTGCCGGGTACGGCTATAACGAAGCCATTTCTCGGGATACCGAAACGCTTTCGTACGTTGCGGATTTAGACGCAACACACCGATTGGTCGTGATCGATACCGCTTCGTTATATCAATACAAAAGGGAAATCAACGTCAAAGGTACGGACAAAGCACCCGAAGTCAGTAACGCTTTGCTATGCTATATCGATGACAGTTTGTCGGAAGCGAGAGATGAGGGCAAAGAAGTTTTCGTGATGACGTATTTCCCACTGAGTGATAAACTTTTGGAAGATTACGGAGGGATATCCCGCTGGTCGGTCATGGCAATGGATAAAGAAGAAGAATGGATGGGTATTTTTACCGAATACGGCGTGCAGTATGCCGTCAGCGGAAATACACACGCTTTTATGGAATACGAATACAGTGACCAGAACTGCTCACTCCGTATGTATTCTTCTTCCGCTTTGACGGGATATCCGCTGAAATACCGTATTTTTACGGGCGGGGAAGGAGAATTCGGCGATCAATACGCGGTATCCGAACAAGTTCTTTCGTGCGTAAGGGAGGAGTATTTACCGAAATACCTGACGGCGGAGGAAAAAACGGCGATTTTGCAAGATCCCGTCGCTTACGTACAAAGTTATGCCAAAAAGCATATTCAAGAATCCACACAGTTGGTGATTGATAACAAGGGCGTACAAAACTGGCAAATCAAGAGTTATTTGGAGCGCTTGGAGATCATTACGCAAGAGGATATGTACGCCGATGAAGCAATAAACGATTTGTGCGAAGACGTGTTTCAGAGTCTAAAAGACCTTTTCGATATGCCTTTGTACGGAGAAAACAGTTTGGCGAGCGTTTGCGCGGAATACGAAATCGAGTTACCGAGTGTACCCTACACGACGGTACGGGATTTCATTACCGAAACCATGTGCGACGTATTGTCGGGAGAAGCCATAAACGGGTTCGGGACGGATGAAAAAACGGTCGTTCGGTACGTTGTGTACGCCGAATTGAAAAAACTTGCCGAATTGGACATAGGCGGTCGGTTGAACGAAATCAACGACCTCGTGGCGGCATTCGATTTGACGAGTATCGTCGATCATGTTTTTACGACCGGAAAACTGGATATCACCTTAGACGATACCGGTTTGCAACTCTTGACGATTTTGGAGCCGTACGTACAAAGGATAGGAAAATCCATGGGAATCCCCACCCTTTCTTTGACGTGGCTGACCGATATCAAACAAATCTTGAGCATTATGCAATATCTGCCGAACATTATGCAAGGGAATAAATCTTATGACACGGATAGCGATACGATATACGGTGTAAAATATCGGGAGTATTTTGATTTTGAGAACGGTATTTTTAAGATAGAAAAGTGTCTTGATGATGTATCTTTGGATATAATAGCAAAAGTAGTATTATTCAGCGGAGGATATCGAACACGATGAAGAAGGTAATTAAAATCATTGCATGCGGACTTATTCTGTGTGCCATTCTCGCTTCGGGCGTTGCTTGTAAAGATAAAAACGAAAAAGGTGTCGAAAACGGACCTCTGAAAATAGCAGTACTGTCCGATCTGCATATCATGACGGAAGAAGAAGTCGGCGATCCCTCCTATGATTCGTTTATCGAATATTCTCTTGGCAAACAAACCATGTTGTACCTTTCGGAGGCGATTTTTAAGTCGGCTGTGGACGAATTGATTGAAAATAAACCCGACGTCGTACTGTTTTCGGGAGATTTAACGCAAAACGGATCCAAAAAAAGTATCGATCTCGTTATCGAGCAGTTTCATAAGTTGGAGCAAGCGGGTATTCGCGTCTTTACGACGAGCGGAACTACCGATTTTGCGAAGGATGCCGTTCTTTGTACCGAGAGCGGAATAGAAGAGGATGAAAGTATAGAAATCGAGGATTTTCCCGTCCTTTTTAACGATTTCGGCTATGCCGAAGCCGTTTCGAGAGACGAAGATACCTTTTCGTACGTGGTGGATTTGAACGACGATTACCGATTACTTGTGATGGAATATGCGTCGGTTTATGATTATACCTATCACCGCACCCGCATGATCGTGGACAGAATGCCCGAGATAACGGAAGGGACGATGGACTTTATCGAAAAGAATATGGAACGGGCGCAAGACGACAAAAAAGAAATGTTGGTTCTTACCTATTTCCCCATCAACAACAGCGTCGGCGATTATATCGGGTACAATACCAAAAGATACGTCGTCGCGTATAAAGAGCATGAATACTTGGAAGATATGTTTAGTTTTTACGGAACGAAATACATTTTTTCGGGACACATGCACACGCAGAACGTGTTGGCGATAAAGGATAATCAATACGGAGATTTGTACGATTATACGACGGGTTCGGTTTGTTGTTATCCCCTCCCTATTCGCTATTTTACCGAAACCGAAGAGGGGCTTACCGAAGAAACGAAAAGCCTTTCGGGTATTCGAGAAGAATATTTGCCTTCTTATCTGACCGATGCGGAAAAAACAGCCGTAACGACCGATTTTCTTGCTTTTTCCAAAAGCTACGTCAAAAAAGCTATTTTTGATCGTCTGGAATCAATGTTAGACTATATGGGCGTCGAAAACGGTAATTTCCTAAGAATTTTGTACGGTTTGGAGTTTTTTCCGAGCGATGATGACATAGATATCAATATAAGCCGAGCCGCAAACGATCCCGATGCGGTGGAGTTCGGTCGAAGGATGCGTTGCATATACGATACCACTGTCAATATGCCCCTTTACGGGGAAAACAGCGTGGAAAGTCGATGCCTCGCCCATGGCAGAACCATGCCGAAAATAAACTATTCCACCATCGGTGATTTCCTTGCCGAAGTCATGTGCGACATTTATTCGGGTGCGGTGCATATCACGAGCGAAAGCGACGAGGCGGTGGCGTTCCGCTTTATGGCGTATTCCATGATAGAGGTGGCACTCGAGCAGGATTTAGGCGAAATTTTTGCAAAATTAGACGAAAGCGTCAAGTATTTTGATTTGACCGATATCGTCACGAATGTTTTCGAGACCGATATTTTGGACTTAAACGACGAAGAAATCGTGAATATGTTGACGATTCTGAACCCTCTTGTAAAAGCGAAAAGCAGTCAATTAAAATTACAAGTGAATTTTCTGAGTGCGGAAGATTTTATTCGGGTAGTGGATACGTTTTTACCCATCGTGGTTCGTTTTGCAGCCGAATACGATGCCGAAACCGATACGATATTCGGCGTTCCGTATACCCGCTATTATAAGAATGGCGGTTTCATTTACGTCGGCAAGCTATGGGATGACGTTGTGATTGACATTATTGCGAAGGATATTTTATACTAACAGAAAAAGGTACGTTATGAAAAAGAGAATCGTTAAAATATGCGTTTGTTGCTGTCTTTTGTTGTGCATCGTTGCCCTTTTTGCGGCTTGCGATAAAAAAGGGGCGGGCGACAAGGCAACCCATCCAATCAAAATAGCGGTACTTTCCGACTTGCACGTCCTTTCGGGTGCCGACTGGGACGATCAAGAATTACAAGAATACGCACAAACCAAGAAACATCTTCTTCCCTTGTCGGAAGCTCTCGTAAAAGCGCAAGTGGACGTATTGATAGAGGATAAACCCGACGTGGTTTTGATAACGGGGGACTTGACCGAAAAGGGGGACGCCGAGAGTTTTCAATTCGTTGCCGACCAATGCGCTCGCATGGAACAAGCGGGTATTTCGGTTTTTGTCACCGGCGGAACCTATGATTTTCGTTATATGGCGTCCGATCGCACCGATTGCACCGAGAAAGAAGCCGGTCGTTTCGTCAATTATTTTGCCGAGTACGGCTATAACGAAGCCATTTCTCGGGA
>DCGI01000017.1:23784-23913 GCA_002315475.1 Christensenella sp. UBA1782
CCCTTTCTTATGTGGCGGAGCTTTCCGACCGCTATAGACTTTTGGTGATAGATACCGCCTCTCTTACCGATTATTCCTTAGAAAAATGGAACAAAACTCCGCCGAGCGTCAGCAACGGTCTGTTGACTT
>DCGI01000017.1:23926-29976 GCA_002315475.1 Christensenella sp. UBA1782
CATAGACGAGAATTTAGATAAAGCTTTGGAGGACAAAAAAGAAATGCTCGTTATGTCCTATTTCCCCATCAATAATGAAATCGGCGACCACTTCGGGAAACGATCCAAAAGTTTGGTGGTGGCGCTGGACAGACACAGCGAAATCGACGAGTTGCTTTCTTATTACTATGCGACGACGGTTTTTTCGGGGCACATGCACGCCTTGAATACTTTGGTATATTCCGACGAATGTAACGACGTAATAGATTATACCGCTTCGTCCGCTTGTATGTATCCGCTGATTACGAGGACGTACACCGAAACCGAGGAGGACGGATTCATCGTCACCGAAAAGCAGCTGACGAGTATTCCCGCAGAGTACATTCCCGATTCTTTTTCGAAGGAAGAGAAAGAACGTATCCAAACCGATTTACTTACCTACGCCAAAGAGCATATTACCGATAACGTGGAATATCGTATCCAAACCCGCATGAATGAAAACGGAGAACAATACGGCTTCTTTTTGAGTTTGCTTCGGCTGGGAAAATTCTATCAAACGAGCGGTTTGACGCCGGAACAGAACGAAAAGGGGTATAATCTCGGAAAAGACTTATACGACGTCTTTTTTGAAATGTTGGAAAAACCGTTGTATGGCGAAAACAGTTTGGATAGTATTTGTCAACGATTCGGGAAGAAAATGCCCGTATTGCCCTTTGAAAACACGTTGGAATTTATCGGAAACTGTCTTTGTGACGTTTGTGCCGACGATATTCATCTGACGAGCGGCAGTGACGAAATGCTTTTGATGCGGTATTATATCTATTGTACCATTTATCGTGCGGCGGAATTGGATATGTTCGATACTTTGCACGAGATTTACGATAGCGTCAACACCTGCGATCTTCGTCCGGTGGCGGAACGTTTGTTTGAGGATAATAAGTTTGACTTGACGATCAACGACCTTCTTGCCAACATCGTCACCATCTTAAACCCGTATTTGCAAGAATATATCGGGATAGCGTTACAATTTTCGACGCAACAGCTTTTGGAAATACTGGACATGCTTTTACCCTTTATGATCGGAGCGATTTTCCAAGAAGACTATGATGAAACCAGCGGAGAAATCTTCGGTATGGATCTCGGAAAGTACATAGCCATTGAGGAAGGTATCGTGTATTTCGACGAACTTTTGGACTACCTTCTGTTGGACGTCATCGGAAGTGACCTGTTTGCTTAAAGGGCTATTTCAGGATTTTTTCCATGGTGGTTTGTTGCACCCCCATCCCGACTTTTTGATAAAAGGCTTTTGCCGAATCGTTACCCTCCCAAACGTGGAGGGTAACGTTATAAAAGCCGTTTTCTTCGGCGTAGGCAAGGACGTGGTCGTATAAAAGGGTACCGATATGCTTGCCCCGTTGGTTTTCGGCTACGCAGAGGTCGTCGATATAGAGGGTTTTGAAAGAACGGAAAGACGGCTCGCCGAAAACCTGTTCTATGCAAAAACAGTATCCGACGACTTTACCGTTCCGTTCGGCTACGAAAACGGGACGGGTGTCGTCCCGAAGAATTCTCGACAGGTCTTCGTCGGTGTATTTTTTGGCGTGAGCCTTAAAAAGGTCGGGACGAATATCGGTATGTATTTGATGTACCGAAAAAAGAAGTTCGTTGATGTCGGCTATATCCTTTTCTTCGGCTCTGCGCAGTAGTACGTTCATGATTTTTTCATTATAAAGCATTTTTTCTTCCTTGACAAGTATTGACAGAAGAAATACTTTTCTTTTATAATAAGAGCATATCCCCAAAAGGTAGGAAAAGACATGAAAAAAGTTTGGAGTACGGTCGGCATAATTTTGCTTGTCGGCATTTTGTTTTTTATCGGTTTGGACAATACGAAACGAGAGGGTGCCGAAGCACTTGTCGGTTCTTTGCCCGATTCCGCCGTAATCGTCATCGGCGAAAACGCCACCGAGGCAGAGATTACCGCGGCGACCACGCTACAAAAGTATATTGCCGAAGTCGCCGGTTTCACACCGACCGTTCTACGGGATAACGAAACCATAGACGGTTACGTTCTTTCGGTCGGTAAGACGGTTTTTTCGGAGAGGGAAGTAAGCTCTCTTGCGGACGGAAGTTATCGTATCGGCGAAATCGACGAAGGTTTGGAAATCGTCGGTGCCGGAAACAGAGGTTTGATTTACGGCGTATACGCCTTTTTGGAAGAATACGGCGGCTATCACGTTTTTACCGCCGAACAAGGGATGACCACCAAGCAAAGAAGCATAATTTTGCCGATAAACGGCGTAGAAAAGTCGTACGATACCTATTTTGAATACACCGATACCGACTGGAAAAGTCCGACAGACGTCGAGTACTCCGTAGCCAACGGCTTATCGGGGAACGTCTACCGCAGTATCCCCGATTCTTTGGGCGGGGACGTCGGGTATATCGGACCGTTCTGTCATACGTTGGCGACGACCTATTGTGCAAGAAGCACCTATTTTGCCGGACATCCCGAGTACTATGCCTTGCATGATGGTAAAAGAACGGATAAGCAACTTTGTTTGACCAACAAAGACGTCGTGCGTATCGTTACGCAAGAAGTTTTGGATTTGCTCGCAAGTGCACACAATCCGTCGGAGTCGTTACAGATTATTTCGTTGACGCAAGACGATAATCAAGATTATTGCGAATGTGAAAACTGTAAAAAAATAGACGAAGAAAACCATTCGCACGCCGGTACGATGATAACGTTTATCAATCAAATCGCCGACAGTGTCAAGACTGCCGGGTACGACAACGTCGCCATCGACACCTTTGCCTATCAATATACCCGTACCACGCCCACGAAAGTACAGCCGAACGAGAACGTAATCGTGCGCCTTTGTACCATCGAGTGTTGTTTCTCCCATCCGTTAGATGAAAAGGGTTGTCCCGAAAACGAAAAATTCATGGACGACCTCACCAAGTGGAGCGAAATCTGTAATCGGCTTTACGTTTGGGACTATACCACCAATTACGCTTATACGGTGGGATTATTCCCCGATTTCGGCGTATTGCAAAAGAACATGCAGATTTTTTACGAACATAACGTCAAAGGGGTGTATGAAGAAGGTAACTATTATATTGGTTATTGCGACGGAGAATTCGGTGAACTGCGTGCCTATTTGATTGCTCGCCTTTTGCAGAATCCCTATTGTGATTACGGAAAAGCCATGAACGATTTTCTGTACTTTTACTACGGTAACGGTGGCGGCTATATCGGAGATTTTATAGATAAAATGACCGAAAACGCAAAAAAACAGCACGTTACCATTTATACGAGTATGAAAAAATCATTGACTTTTACCGAAAAAGAGGTCAAGACTTGCGATGAACTTTGGGAAAAGGCAAAAATCGGTGCGAGCGAAGAAGAACTTTCTCATATTTTGCGGAGCGAAATCTCTTGGCGGTACTGGAAAGCCTCTTGTAACAAAGGAGAATTCGGCGGGATTCATAAAATCGAAGAGCGTAAACAGCTCCTTGCCGATATGAAAGCCTTCGGCATCACCATGCTGAACGAAGGTGGCAGTTTTACCTATTCCGAAAAATTGGAGTATTTCTCTCCGACGTATTGGAAAAACGGATTGCAAAGGTCGGATTTTGCCGTAAACGTGACGAATTGGGTTGTTTTGGGAGTTTCTTTTGTCGTGGCGTGCGTGATAATGGTCTTCGGTATAAAAAAGAAGCAGTACTATTCTCTATCTTACCCTGCGGGTATACTTGCCTTCGCCGGTCTTTCTATTTGGCTTCGCTCGACTTTTTGCGCCTGGTCAAACATTCCGTTGTACGTGTTTATAAACCTTTTCATCGGTGTGACTTTTGCTTGTCTGTTTACGTTGTGTTTTGCCCAAAAGAATAAAAAAAGTCTCATACTGTGGTCGGGAATCGGTCTGGCGTGGTACGCTGTCGTCGGCGTGGGATTGCTTTCGATTATACATTCCGTCGTGTATAACTACATCCATTCGGATTTCTCTTTTGACGTAACGTTCCTCAGTGAAAGCATTTCGTTACTGTTTATCCTATCCCATAAAATGGTCGGTACGTTGCGAAAGAAAAAGTAAGAAAAAGAAATCTGTTCCATAAAAAATAGGTATTGGCAAAAAAGTCAATACCTTTTTTATTTTCTTTCGGTCTACGCCGTTCTAATAAAGAAAGCGGGGCAGAGAAAGGGATGGAGAATTCTTGTTTTGAAGCGAAGTTGTACCGTCGTACTACGAGAGCCAAAACAAGAATAGAAAAGAAAACTATAATAAAAAAACCATAAAAAAATAGGTATTGAAACGAATCAACACCTATTATTCTAATAATACTTTGTTTTCTTTTCGGTATCCGCCATTTCTCAACCCGCAGCATCGGATTCTTCGTCTATGTGGCGCAACATGTTCACTGTCACCGCATAGCAATCGGCAAGTCCGTTCTTGTCGAGATTATCATAGGTGTCCCGTTGGGTATGGTAGTAGTCTTCCAACGTATGACTGAGTGCGGTGATACTTGCCACGTGGAACCCGCCTTGACGGAAGCCGGCACCGTCGGTTGCTCCCCCGAAGGGCGGAACCATGCCTTTTTTGCAAAAGATTCCCAATTCTTCCGCACTGTTGTAGAAACGGTCGCCAACCTCTTTTTCCATTTTGACGGTTGCGTTTAATTCCCGATAATTTACCATCAACTGTTTGGCATCGTGAATGGTATC
Organism: Christensenella sp. UBA1782; assembly: GCA_002315475.1. Lineage (GTDB taxonomy): Bacteria > Bacillota > Clostridia > Christensenellales > DTU072 > CAG-1782. The sequence continues at coordinate 28,635 of DCGI01000017.1, forward strand.
GTACGAGAAAATATAGGTGGGAATGTCGTCATAGTCGTGTTTGTGTGCCGCCGCCCAAGCCTTTGCACCGCGTACGCCCGCTTCTTCGGAACCGGTAATGATGACGCCCACTTCGGTGTGTCGCAAGTTAATGCCCGCTTCTTCCATTTTTTTCAAAACGGCAATACCGATGTAACAACCCGAAAGGTTATCGTTTGCTCCGTCGACAATGATGCGTTCGTCCCAAAGGAAGAATAAGCCGATGACGAAGGGCAAAAACGGCAAAACGGCAATACCGAGCCAAAACATGACGGGATTGCTCGCAGGGGTAAGAATGTCGTAGGATGCGCCCACCATGCAAGTGCGGATGATGGAAAAGACAAACATAAACAACATACTGGCAAAGCCGCAACCGATTTCTATATCGTAAAACACGCCACCGAATTTCTCGTTATACGTGGATCGCCATGCGGCATCGACGTGTCCGTTAAAAAACACCCGTACGCGCGGTTCTTCGGTGCATTTGCGTACGGCGGTCACGTTATGACTGGTACGCTTCGGAAAAAGGAAATCGACGGGCTTTTTGTAGAAGACAAAATGCACAATCATGACGGCAAAACCGATTGCCATTAAAATGGTACCGATGAGGGGATAAACGAAGTACAACGCAACGTGTGCGAGTGCCAACGAAACGGTGATATAAATCCAACCGAAAAAAGAGGCGGGATGCACTTCAAACGGTTCGATTTTGGCACTTTCGCATCCGCATTTTTCGGTCAGGGTGTCCGCCATGTATTGGCAAGCAATGGTTTCCCCTTCGGCACCGGGATCGCGTTTAGGAATGTTTTTACAAACGTAGGTGATTTCTTGTTCGATGTAATCCGCCGCTTGGGCTTTTTCATCAATCATTTTTTGAAATTTACTCATAACTCTCCTTTTTCATCGACCGTAACGGTCTGTCTTTCATTATACAGAGTATCCCGTAAAAATGCAAGACGGAAAATCAAAAAAAACTATAATCGTGCAAATTGCTAAAAAACTTTGCGAGAAGTATTGACGAATATATTTATATATGCTATCTTTATAATGAGCTTCAAAACAAGAAAAAGCAAAAACCAAAGAGGAAAGCACACGATGAATCCGATATGTACAAATTGCGGCGGCACATACGAATACAAAAACGGCAAATGGATTTGTGCTTATTGCGGATGCCCCAAACCCGAAGAACTCAGCAATGCCGAACAAAATCTATTGGATGTGGCGGGGCAAAAACTACGTTTGCAAGACTTTGAGGAAGCCGAAGCTTTATTTACCGATATTATTCAAAAGTATCCGCAAAATCCCGAAGGGTACTGGGGACTCG
>DCGI01000017.1:30018-50759 GCA_002315475.1 Christensenella sp. UBA1782
TCAAGTACGAAGAAGACTACGACGGCAAAAGAATCCCCACCTGCTGTTTGGATACCATACCGAGCTTTCTGGAAGATAACGACTATCGGAAAGCTCTGGCTTTTTCTAAGGGCGACCTGCAAAAATGGTATAAGTCGCAAGCCGCATACGTCGAAAGAGTTTCCAAACAATGGTTAGAAGACGCCTCTAAAGAAAAGCCCTACGATATATTTATCTGCTTCAAGGACAGCGACCAAGAGAGAGGCATCGAAAGGACGCAAGACAGCTACGATGCAATGGAAATCTATACGCAGTTGCAAGAAAAAGGCTATCGCGTCTTTATGAGCCGAATTTCTTTACAGGATAAAACGGGCGAAAAGTACGAACCCTATATTTTCCAAGCTTTACAAACGGCAAAGGTGATGATCGTGTTTGGTTCTTCGGTGGAGTATATTCAGTCCACCTGGCTCCAAAACGAGTGGAAACGGTATCTCAAACGCATGGCAAACGGAGAAAAGCAAAAGAACTCCTTAGTGGTCGCCTATAAAAATTTGAATCCGTCCGCTTTACCGTCCCCGTTAAAGAGAACGCAATGCCTAAACTTCAATAGCAATCGTTTTTATCTGCTTTTGGTGGAGTATCTGCAGAATTTTTTCCAACGGCAACCGACCGAAACGAGTGTGCAAGAACGACAGGTTCTCGCCACGACGAAAACGCCGAAGCAAAAGCCCGTTCCCGAAATAAACGATTCCGCCTCCGTCATCGGCACGAAGGACACCCTTGACCGTACCTGTACGACGGAAAAGAGCAAAGCGCCACCGCCGATGCCTCCCAAACCTACGAAACCCGAAGATCGGAAGAAAAGCAAAAAGAAAGCCGTCATCGTCGTCGTTTGTCTTTTGGTGCTTGCACTGATCGGCGTAGGTATTGCCGTACTATCCAACAAGAAAAACGATAATCAGGGTGAGGACAACGATGGCACTACTGTAATTTATACGATTTCCTATATATTGGGTGGAGGAACAAACGCTACCGATAATCCTACTACCTATACGGTAGAAGACGAGATAACTTTGCAAGAAGCGACCAAAGAAACCAACAAAGAAGAGCTATCTTCTACCCATGTCGGCAACGGAATGTACTCTGTAGAAACCAAAATCACGGCGTATACCTTCCTCGGGTGGTATACCGAAGATACCTATCAAAATAAGGTGGAAACCATATCGGGAACGGGTAACAGAACGCTGTACGCTAAGTGGAGCGAAAACGTTACTACTACGACTTCGGAACAAGCGTATAACCGAGACGGTAATTACATCTATTTCGGTATCTATCCGCAAACGAAAGTAAGCGACAGCACCACGATCACCGCCCTGAACAATGCGATCGACTTCGACAATAAAAAGCCGACCAACGGCAACAACAACGGTTGTACGAGCTATAAGTATTATATCGGTGGTAGCAACAGTACCGACTATATGTGGTATCAAGATGTCGAGTACAACGGCAACAAGTACAGAGGGGTGTACTTCACGAGTTACAGACCGAATTCTACAACGGGTAGCAGTAGTGCCGACAGAAGCTATCAAGACAATAACGGCTATACCACAAGTACAATCTATTGGTTCCAATACGAACCGATCAAGTGGCGAATTTTGGAAGAAAAAGACGGATATGTGACCATTCTTGCCGAGCTGATATTGGACAGTCAAGACTACTATTCATCGCGTAGTTCTTCTTCCTTCAGTCACAACGGCGAAACGGGCTATGCCAACAACTACGCCTTATCCAATATAAGAAAGTGGCTGAACGAAACCTTCTACAATACGGCGTTTACTTCCTTGCAACAAGCCTTAATCCGAACGGTAACGGTGGATAACAGTGCGAACAGTACCACAGATATCGGAAACAACATAACCAAGGCAACAAGTTATGCTAGTAGCAACACAAACGATAAAGTATGGATACTTAGTGAATACGAGGTAACCAAGAGCGATTGGGGCTTTGCAAGTTATAGCACTGAGGACACGGCAAGAAGAAAGACCACGAGCGATTATGCTCGTTGCCAAGGGGTGGAATCTGGCGGAACCTATGACGACAAGGGCTATTGGTGGCTTCGTTCACCGTACTATAACTATAGTAGCAGTCGAGGTGCATCCGTAGCGACGGCGTTGCCAATTACATCTTCAATGTCAGTTATACGTCTTACGGCGTCGTCCCCGCTTTGAAAATTAGACTCTCCGACGACATAGTTACGATAGATATAGAAGTTACGATTGATGACAAAACGTCCGTTTATGGGGATAGCCTTGAAGAATTGACGTATACGATTACGAGCGGAAGTGTAGCAGAAGGCGACGACCTCGGCATCACCTTGTCGAAAGAAGAGGGAGAGGACGTCGGCACGTACGCTATTACGGGCGCATGGACAAACAACAAATATAAGGTAATTTTTAATGAAAGTACCTATTCGATAGAAAAACGTAGTATTACGGTAAAAATCGACGATAAGTCAAGCGAGTACGGAGATAGCTTTGTAGACCTTACCTATACCGTAACAAGCGGAAGCGAACTGTCCGAAAGTCCTGTGGGGATTACTTTGAGCAAAGAAAACGGAACGGCGGTAGGAACATACACTATAAGCGGAACGTTTAGCAACGCCAATTATGAAGTAGTCTTAGAAGAGGGAACCTATACAATCTATCATATTTCGTATTTTTGTCCCGAATGCAAAGAAGAAATTACCGATTATTGTCGACACGTTGATTCTATTCATTTTGGACAATATCCGCAGAGCAAAGTAAGCGACAGTGGTACAATAAACGCCCTGAACAATGCGATAAGTTTCTCCACCAAAAAGCCGACCAAAGTCAACAACAACGGTTGGATAAGTTATAAGTATTATATCAGCGGTAGCAACAGTACCGACTTCATGTGGTACATTGACAAAGAATACAATGGCAACAAGTACAGAGGCGTGTACTTCACGAGCTACAGACCGTATTCTACAACGGATAGCAGTAGTGCCGAAAAAAGTTATCAAGACGATAACGGCTATTACACAAGTACAATCTATTGGTTCCAATATGAACCGATCAAGTGGCGAATTTTGGAAGAAAAAGACGGATATGTGACCATTCTTGCCGAGCTGATATTGGACAGTCAAGACTACTATTCATCGAGTAGTTCTTCTTCCTTCAGTCACAACGGCGGAACGGGCTATGCCAACAACTACGCCTTATCCAATATAAGAAAGTGGCTGAACGAAACCTTCTACAATACGGCATTCAGTAGTATGCAACAAGCGTTAATCCAAACGGTAACGTTGGATAACAGCGCAAGGAGTACCACGGATACCGGAAACAACCTAACTTGGGCATCAGGCTATGCTTGTGGCAACACAAACGACAAGGTATGGCTCCTCAGTGAACAAGAGGTAACCAAGAGCGATTGGGTTTTTGCAAGTTATGATACCAAGGATACGGCAAGAAGAAAGACCACGAGCGACTACGCTCGGAGCCAAGGGGCATCTACGGAATCCGGAGGAACCTATGACGGCAAGGGTTACTGGTGGCTCCGTTCGCCGTACTATAACTATAGTAGCAGTGCGAGGCACGTTGGTCTCGGTGGCTATGCCCGTTACTACAACTATGTCTATTTTTCGTATGGCGGCGTCGTCCCCGCTTTGAAAATTAGGCTCTCATAGCCTATCCCACAAGGAAATCCTTCCGGCAAAATTATTTGCAAGGAAGGGTTGACTTTGCGGGATAGAAGCGCGCCCTCGTTCTGCGAGGGCGTTTTTTGTACCCAAGCGTGAGGCTTGCAAGCGTGACGCTTGATCCGTTGTGTGGGGATAGATCTTCTCCCCTTTGAGAGGTGCGTGTCGTTCCTTGATAAGTCCTTACTATCCTCTTATTGAGAAATGGCGTTATTTCATACGAATAGTACACCTGTTTAACAACAAGCGGTAAAAGTTTTGGGAAAGAGGAGGTTCGGAGGAGGATAACCTTTTTCTTAAAAAGGGTTCCTCCTCCGAGCAAACTATAAACCCTCCGCAAAATACCGTTTTTCAAAAAAACTTAAGACAGCAGAGTATACTAAGGGGCATGAAAACGTTTGTACCCGATTATTATCCCGATTTCCATTGTAAATGCGGGGCGTGTCGGCATTGCTGTTGCAATGGTTGGGGCGTATCTTTGACGTATGTAGAATACTGTCGGTTGATCGGTTTGGCGTGTTCGCCGGAGCTACGCAGAAAACTGGACGTAGCTTTTTATTTTCCCAAAGATCGGGACGAGAAGCGGTATGCCGTCATGAAGATGAATTATTTGGGAAACTGTCCTTTGCAACGGGAGGACGGGTATTGCGGGTTACAATGTGAATGCGGAGAAGACGCATTACCTTCCATTTGTCGAATGTACCCGAGAAACATTCTGTTTACCGATTTGAACGAGGGTGCCTGCGCCAACAGTTGCGAACGGGTGGTGGAAATGCTCTTTGAACGGCAAGACGGCTTGCGTATGGTGGAAGCGGAAACCCCCGATAAAGCGATAACGTTCGACGAAAAAGAAAGGGAAGAACAACGGGAAACGATCGCATTTTTGCAAAACCGAACGTTGTCGATGGAAGAAAGGCTCTCGGCACTCGGTGAGAAAATCGAAAAAAAAGAGGAGCGGGAAGCCGACGAAAGCACTACCGTCAGCACGTTTTTTTCGGTTTTGCACGCCATAGCCGACTACAGTCCCACGTTTCGGCAGTACGCAACCATAGCCGAAGAAAATTTGCTCGTCGGGACGGCGTATTCGTTGGCGAGTTTTCGAGAAGCGGAAAAAAGCTTTTATCAAAGATTTCCCGATGCCTCGACAGGTTTGGAAAACGTCATCAACAATCACATAATTTTCGAGCGGTTTCCGCACGCACGACACCACGAAACGGTTTTTGAACAATATGCCGCACTCTGTTGCGTGTTTTCGCTCTTACGATTCATTACGGTAGGGTACACGAAAACGAACGGCTTGCCCGAGGACTTAGTCGATTGTATTGCGGGTTTGTTCCGTTGTTTCGAACACTCCGACGCACAACGGGTGATTTTGTATCAACTGCAAAAAGCGGGGATGCTCTCCCATTCGTTCGTGAATAGTCTGTTACGCATTTTTTAGGAGAAAATTCTTCTGTCTAAGAAACACTTTATACGATTCCGGGGCAGATTTTTTGCGTAGGGCAAGAATACGGAATACTTAGAAGAAAAATCGTAGGTTCCGCCCGCCGAAGCGTAGTCTATCAAAATACTTTTTTTCCCTTGATAGCTAAGCTCCACTTTGTCCAAACAATCACCGCAGGCAAGTCGACGGAAGGTAGGGAGCCCGTTGCGTTCGGCTCGTAAGGCGGTCGGGAAAACGGGATGCAGGTCGGTATAACGACGATCCAACGCATAGGTCAACGGACCTTTGGTGACGTACAATACCCCTCCGTCATAACGGGATAAAGGAATACGGGCAAGAACGTAATCCGCATCCAAAAAGATTTCGATACGTTCGGTTTTTTCGGTTAAAGAAAGAATGACGTAACCGCCGATTTCGGCAGGGGCGACGACCGTTCCGTTTTGTGTAACGGTATACTTTCCGCACCATGCGGGAATACGGATACGCAACGTTCTTTTCTCGTTTGAAATAAATTCACACTCGAAAAGAACCCTCCCGTCGGTCGGATAGTCGGTGGTTTCCCGAATGAAACCTTCCCAAGAAACGGTTTGATTCTCAAAGTAGTTTACCGTCAAAGTGTTTCCGTTTTTTATAACGGCGTTTTCGGCAAAGACGCCTACGCCGGTCGGGGAAATGGCGGTGCAACAGCTGTATATGCTGCCGTCGGCAAACCTCTGCATACCCCCTATCGGCAGGATAGAACGCTTCCAACCGGCGAGAGGGGAGTACCAATCGACGGGAAGACCGTGCGTCTTGTTGCGATGAGAGGGATTCAGTACGCCGAGATAGGCGTTATAAAAAGCTTTTTCCACCACGTCCAAATAGCGAGGGTTGTCGGTGACTTTGTACAGTTCGGACAGGTAGAGCATGACGGAAACGGTAACGCAAGTTTCTTGCATGGGTTTTTTGCGCGGGGTGGTTTGATTGACCACGCCGAAATTATAATTTTCCGTTTCGCAACCGGCACCGCCCGCTACGGTGATTTCGTCGGCAATAACGTAAGAAGCGAATTGCTCGCAAACGTCCAGTATTTCTTTGTTACCCGTTACTTTTCCGTATTCTAAGTATCCTTCGAAACAAGAAGTCATTTCGTAGGCTTTGGTGTACCGAAAAGAGGACGGGTGGATACCCTTTTTGATAGATTCGAAAATATTATAGTCGACAATGCAACCGGTGGAAATAATATATTCGGCAAAGTCCAAGTATTTTTTGTTTTGCGTTTTTTCGTAAAGAAGCACGAAGGCTTTCAAAACGGAAGCACTGTTGAGTCCGCCCCAGTTGGAGGAACAGGCACAGATATTCTCGTATTGCTTTCCCGCTCCGATGCGGTCGACGAGGTAAGATAAGTGTCTTTCCAAAGCGTCGAGGATTTGTTTTTTTAAGGCGTCGCTCCGACAAATATCGTAGAAGTATTCCAACCCGACGGCGACGTATTTTCGGCACCAAATGTCCCACGAAGTAAGTTCGCATTCGTCCCGATAAGCGGAAAATTTACCCGATTCCCGTTGGGTGGAAAGCAGGTCTATCACCGTTTTTTCCAGAGTGGCGTAGAGTTTTTCATCTTCCGTCGCTCGGTAAATAAGACAGGCACCCCGCATGATTTTTCCCCAGTATTCTCCGCGATAATGACCGCTACGGTCGATAGGATACCGGAAGGCGTTGACGAGTCTTGCCCAAAGAACGTCGTCACCGACTTGACAGTCGATAAAAAAGCGTAAAGCGTTTCGTATAAGATTTTCTCGCCGTTGCAGCATGGTTGCCTCAGTGTTCTACGTATTGACGGATACGCGCGATAAATTCGTCGCAGTTGACGACGTCGACGTCGTCGTCGAACATTTCCGCCAGAGTAAGCATGGCGTTCATACAGCTTGCTTCCCCGCCGTTGGCGGAAACGAGGTTCCCGTCGGCATCCAAACCGCTCCATGCGTGGACGATGATGAAAGAATAAGCGTCTTCGCTCGTCACGTCGGTGGAAGCGGCGTTTATACTGTCGGCAATGTATTGTAAGGAGTTTGTGGAGTCACCGCCTTTTTTCTCGCTCCAAATGCAGTACCGAGCCGATACGACGGGTTTGTCGTTTGACCAACACATTTCCCCTTTGTAACCGTCGTAGCAACTTTGATAACTGATAAAGAGCAAGCCGTCCACTTGGTCGCTTTCGGTGTATAGGTCGAAGTATTTCTGCATGGTGTCGAATTGAGAAGGAACGTCAACGGCACCCATGAAAGAAATATCGTCCATCAATTCCACCAAGTGAATGTCGGCGGTTTCCATCGTGGAAAACAAAGATTTCAAAACCTCGGCGAAGGCTTCTTCGTCTGCCCATTTTGACGGGTAAGTATAACCGATGGAAGACAGTTGCATGACCAACGATTCGTTCGGATAAATCTTATCGTAATAAGAAAGAAGCATCAAGGGCAGCAGCTTAATCATAAGCCCCGACATACCGTAGTTTATCGAAACGTCTTCGGTACGATCGGGATTCCCGAAAATGCTCTTGTTGAAGAGGTTGTTCTCTGCCGTAAACTGCATATTGTCGCCGTCCGATACCATGATGGTAACGGTGTGTTTGTTTTTGATTTCGGTTTTCGAGAAGTCGGTGACGGTGGTTTCTCTCGTTATCGGCGTGACGGCCGTTTTGGTGTTTTCCAAACGGAAACCCGACAGAACGGAAACGTTACTCATGCCCCAAGAGTAAAAATAGGTACCGCTATAGCTTGCTACGGTAGTCACAACGGCGTTTTCCGTTAAATATGTTCCTCGGATGCCCCACAGATAAAATCCTCGGTTCATTTTGCTTGCGTACAGAGCAAGCTCCTCTTGAGAGGTGAATTGCGTGACGAACCAGGCGTTGGAAAGAACGGCATAATCGCAGTGGGATTCGTTGGCGATGTATTCGGTAGAAACGATACAGAGGTTTTTGTTGAGATTGTTAAAATAGGGAGATTCCATCAGCCAGTATTTGTCCTTGCCGACGGTGGAAAAGACTTGATTCCAGTGATATTTTTGTGCATAGGAGAGTTTGTCCTGCGGTACGAGTACGGCGTCCATTTGGTGGCATAAACTCAGTCCTACGGTAATAGACTCTAAACTGGAGCCGTCGCAAAGAATATAGTTTTGTATCCGTCCCGAAACGCAGTCGAGGAGGTCGCTTGCCGTAGCGACTTCTTCGATTTCCAAGTTATAATATTTTTGCATGGTGGCGAGTTGATCGTCTTCGGCTTCTTTGCGGTAATAGTGGAAGAAGATTTGTTCTTCGCTCGTCAACGAGAGATAGCCTTGTATCGACTGCAGAAAAGAAAAATCGGAGGCGGAAATGCCGAAGTTCTCACTGTCCCAAGTGTAGACGTACAGTTTGCTCGGTGCTTTGGCGTAGGGCGTCGTCGTAGGATTGTCGTAGGCGGCGAGGGGAACGGTCTCTATGCGTTTTGCCTGTTGCACCTTATCGAGGAAGTACAGAGGAAAGCTGACCGAAAAGGAAAGGATAAGTACGGTTGCCGCACAGACGATACCCCTCCGTCCGATTTTTTTACCGAAGAGGAAAAGTGCCATGACGATAAATACGATAACGGAAACCACGATGCTTTCGGTATACCGATAAAATCCGATGAGTATAGCCCATAGTGCCAAAAAAGCAATCGAAGACGCAAAAGATACCGGTAAATACACTTTTAGTTTCCAACGGAAGGAAGCGAAATAAACGAAAAAGAGGGCAAAAGTGGCTATCATGCCGCAGGCGAGATGGTAGAGGACGGGAAATGCCTGTACTTCGCCGAATGCATCCATAACGACGGCATAAGTAGAAGCATTTTTGATGACCATACTTTCAAGCACGAGCAAAATACCGCATAAAACGGCGGTCAGACAGGGCAAAAGCCAATTCTTAAAAAATTTCATGGGGAAAAGTTCTCCTAAGTGTTTTTGAACAGTATAACAGAAAAAAAAGAAAAAGGCAATCGAAAAAGAAAAAGAAATCGTATGGGGTAAAGCTCATGGAATTATTTAGATTTTTTTCGCATAGAATCCAAAAGAGCGTACTCGGATAAAAACGTTGCGGAAGCCCGTACGACGTGCTTTTTGCGGGGAAAAATCGGGACAAAAGAACCGTAACGGGAAAGCAAGCCGTAAAAAAACAAAAAAATGGAAAAATAAGGTGATTTTTTTTACGACAAGAACTTGATTTATAAAAATATTTGTTTTATACTTATAAGGGTACGTTTTAGGTGTGTCTTTTTTTCTCATAGAAAAGACGCAACCCAAAAGGAGGAAAATTTTGGAAATGTATTTAGCTAAGATTCCGAGTTTGTTTTTGCTTTCGGTGACGGATTGGGCAAATCTTTTCGGTGACAACGCTTTTGCCGTTTGGAGCGGTATTATTATCGGTGTGGTCAGCGTAATTTTGATTACCGTCATTACCGTCGTCTTTACCAAACGCAAAAAAGCTTTGGCAAAAAGAAGGGCACAAGAGGAAGAAGCCCGTTTGCGTGCGGAAGCGGAGGCGCAGAAAGCGGAAGAAGAACGACTTGCCGCATCGGCGGAAGAGGAGCGTTTGGCACAGGAGCAGGCGGCAGCCGAAACGGGCAATACGGACGGTCCCGTACCCGAAGATTTGCCGTATATCCCCGGAGCCACCGTTAAAGTAAACGGAAAAACGCTGAATCAACGTTTTGCCGAATTGTACGGAAAGGACTTGGGCAGAGGTCGGTTCCGTAAAGGTATGATTGCCGATTATTTGGTAGAACGCTTCGTGCATCGGGTAGAAACCAATAAGAGAGGGGACGTGACGACCTTTACGAAGTTACCCCTCGCCGATACGCACTACGTCCTCGCCAAAAACGATAACGGCGTGGAAGTCCCGCAAAGAAGATGTTTCGTGCATGTCTACGAAGTGGACGGTATGGTCGTCCTCTTGATTAACAATACGCCCGAATATGCGAATTCCCTCCTTTTGAAGCATAGCTACGTACACGAGAGTTCTTTCCCGAAAGTGAATAACGAAACTTGGTACAGTGTGGTACTGGACAGAAGTTTCTCGAAAAAAGAGGTATATCAGATTTTGGACGACACCTTCTTCTATATTTACGGAGGAGAATTGGTAGAGCCCGCTTCCGAAGAAGAACAACCCGAATCTTCTTGGGTGGATAGTATCGCTTCGACGGTTGTGGAAGAAGAAGCCGAAGATCTCAATATCGAAGGCGAAGTTCCCGGCGAACGAGAATTGATGAATTTGATGCGCTATCAAAACGGAGAAGGCTATCAGGAAGAATCCGCCATTACCATTCGGGAAAGTTTGGCTTTGGCTTCTTCGGTGGCGAGACAGGTCGACATCAATAAGATTACCATTGCCGATCACTTGGATGAAACCTTCCCCGGCGAAGTGGAAGTCAACCGCCGAAACAACTACATTTCTTCGGGTATATTACCCCTTGCCGACACCCACTACTGCTTGCAGAAGTTTATCGGCAGCATAAGAAAGACGCAACACAAGTGCTTTATCTTCGTCTACGAAACCGAAGGCGGCGTACTGCTCTTATTGAACAGTCCGAAAGAATATATGGCGGAAATCAAGAGAAAGCACAAGATGGTCAACGAAAGCTTGTTCCCGAAGTCGAAAGATTCGTGGTACAGCGTCGTCATCGACGATACCTTCGACAGTAACGAAGTCTTTGAGATGATCGATACGGTGAAGGCGTTGAACGAACTGGAAACCTTAAAAGAACGGTTGGATTATTTGGCTTCGAGATCGGGACGGGTAGCGGTGGCAAAACCCGTAGCGGAAACGAAACCCGAGCCCGAAGACGAGCCGATGAGTATTCGTGAAAGTATTGAACTTGCCAGCTCGGTTGAAGTGGAAGAAGAAATCAATATCAACAAACAAACCATAGCCGACCACTTGCAAGAAACCTTCCAAGATATTGAGCTCAACCGTCGAGAAAATACCATTTCTTCGGGTATACTGCCCCTTGCCGACACGCACTATTGCTTGTCTAAGAATGTCGGCGGCGATATTAAACAACAACATAAGTGCTTCATCTTCGTCTATGAAACCAAAGGAAGCACCTTGCTTTTGTTGAACAGTCCGAAGGAATACATGCAACAATTACAAAAGAAACATACCTTGATTCACGAAAGTTTGTTCCCGAAGGCAAAAGATCCTTGGTACAGTGTGGTCGTCGACAATTCTTTCAGCGGCAAAGAAGTTTTGGAAATCATCGATACGGTAAAACTTTTGAACGAGTATCCCACCCGTACCGAGCAGGTAGAGTTCCTGCGTCGCAAGGGTATCCTATAACAAAAAACGGTTTAGAAAAAATCGGCGTCGAAAGATGCCGATTTTTTTTAATAAAAAAGTATTTTTCGTCTTGACAGCATCGGGAGCGGTATGGTATAGTAATAATATCATATATGCGTAAAGCGCAGAAACATAGGAGGAAAAAATGGGACAGTATGTTATTTATTTACAGTTTGACGATGCGTCGTGCGGGTATTTTTCGGGGGTTGATGACGACATTCAGCTTGAGGACGATCCCGAGTGTGCCAAGTGTTTCCCGAGCGAAAAAGCCGCCGGAAACTGCGTTGAAATTTTGAAAAAAACCTACTTTATCGATTACTGTGAAATCTACAATTTAGACGATAAATAAGCGTAGAACGAAAAAACACGACCAAAAGAATCGGCATCGAAAGATGCCGATTTCTTTTAATAAATAGGACTTGCCGTATTTTATCGGAGTGCGAAAAAGACGTTCATCATAAAGCCGAGTGCGGTAAGGTATACGGCGTAGATGACGGCGGATAGCAAGAGGATAAAAATCAAAAATCCGATACAATAGGTAAAGAAGATTTCTTTCCGTTTCATTTTTTTCAGTTCGGCTCGGCTCATGCCGGCTACGGTATAACTGTAAAATTCTTCTTGTCGGGAACGGTAGCTGGATGCGACGTTATCGCTCATGCCGATGGCGGAAAAGAGAGAAAGAACCACCAAAATGAAGGTGCCGCAAGGAATATAATACCTATTGGCACCGAGTATGGCATCCATGGATTCGGACGCCTTAAGAACGAAGGCTATATTGCCCGAAAGGGTATTCATAAGGTTATCATGCAGTGCTGCTTTATCGTAGCCTTCCGCACCGTTTACGAGGCGGTAGGAACAGGGCAGATTCCAATAGTCGGCGTCGATTAAGACAACGCTACCGTTGAATTCGAGATCCTTTTCATAAAAGAGCGTGAGGGTTCTGTCCCCGATGGAGACGGAAAAATACTCTCCCTTGCGGATGCAGTATTGATCGGCAAAATTTTTGCAGATGAAAGCCCTGTCTCCTTTGGGAAGCTCGGTTATACCCGTTCTTTCTCCGAAGTATTCCGTGGAGTCGGTAGCCATGATGCACATCAGGGTATCTTTGTAAGGAACGTTTTCTTCGATAGCGTGGTATACGCCGTCGACGCCTTCGGTCGATAACAGTTCTTCGTCGGGCATCGTGCTGTACATGACGATATAGTCTATCGGCGTGAATTCTTTGAAAAAGGAGATACTTCGAGAGCAGACGATTAAGAGGAAACTAATCACAAACAGCACCGAGTAAAAGAGGGTGGTGATGCCCATGGTGTTTTTCAAGGTGGCTATATGTCGAATGTTTTTGAAGGCATAAACGGAAGACGGCTTTTTCGAAAACTTAATAAAGAGGGTGGGAAAAATCTGAGAAGCTTCCTTTCCGAAGAAAAACAGCAGTAGAAAAATACACGAAAGCATGCCCATACCGGGATGCCACTTGTAGTAGTCGACGGTATTTACCGTTATGATTAGGAAAACGATATAAAGAGAGAACAAAACGATACAAATCGTCGGCAAGAAAGAACGGTACTTTTTTATCGTTTTTTTTGTCCGTCTTCTGTGCTTTTGCCAAGCCGACGTGGCGAGTTGCAAACCCAGACTGCATTCCGCCGCCAAAAAGATCAAGACGACCGAAAGAACGACGTTATCGACGTGGAAGGTCGGTGTGATATGAATAAGTTCGCAGGAGTTCAAAAGAATCTTGTCGATGGGCAAAGAAAGCAAACAGCCGAGTATACTCCCGACAGCGGCGTAGATAGCCATTTCCAAAGCCGAAACCAAGCCTAAGCGAGAGGGTTGGGCACCGACACATTCCAGCAGAAAGGTTTCCTCTTGTCGCTGCATCGAAAGGATGTTACAACAGCAATAAATCACCAAGCCGACGAACAGCATGGTAATCAATACCATAATAATAAACAGTTTGCTCGATGCAAACATATAGACTTCGATATTTTCACGCGGCGAAATCGTCTTGTCGCGGTAGAGTTCATGCAGTTTTGTTTCCAAAGTTTCTATATTCGTCCCTTCTTTGGCTTTTACGTAGAGAGAATTGGATAAGGGGAATTGATAGTCCGATAGGGCGAGATACAAAGACGTATCCGCCAAGACCGAAAGAAAAGACGAGCTATCCAACATAATATCGTAAGAATCCAAGAAGGAATACCGAGCGATGCCGTATACCGTCAGCGTTTTCGGAATACCGAGTACGGAAACGGTCAGAGTGCTTCCGACCGAAAGATGCAGAGAGTCAGCCTTTTCCTGCGTGATCAAACAAGCGGAAGAAAGTTCTTTTTCGGGTATTTGGACGGTATCGAGGAGATAAAGCGGAAATGTTTTCGTAACTTCGGAAAACTCGGTAACGCAACCGACTACGAGTTCGTCATTCGTCGTATTCAACGGCATGGCGAGTACGCCGCAAACGTCGGCAAGGTCGTTCAGTTCTTTTTTGGCTTCGTCTACCAAGAAAAAGCGAGAGGAAGAAACGATATTCGAGTCCACCCGAAAATCGCAAATGCCGACGGATAGGTCGTTTTTATATTTCAGTTCCGACTGAATACCGTCTTGAACGTTCAAAATACCGATGCACGACGCAACGGCAAAAGCAATCA
The DNA here is from genome assembly GCA_002315475.1 of Christensenella sp. UBA1782. Taxonomy (GTDB): domain Bacteria; phylum Bacillota; class Clostridia; order Christensenellales; family DTU072; genus CAG-1782. The sequence continues at coordinate 44,136 of DCGI01000017.1, forward strand.
CGATCGTCAATAAAAAAGGTTGAAAAGGTCGTTTTCGAATACTTGCAAATAAGTGCTTAAAAAAGATTTTTCTTGACATAAGACGCTCTTGTTCTTTATAAAAACGGATAAAAGATGTTAAACATAAAGCCCAGTCCCGCTTCATAGAGGGCGAACAGGATCAAAGGGGTACAAATCGTAAAGATAATAAATCCTGCCGAAAAGGTGTACCATATCTCTCGGTTTTTCATTCGTTTTATGCGACGGTTTTCCATGCCGGCGACGGAATAACTGTAAAACTCTTCTTGCCGAGAACGGTATAGGGAAGCGATGTTGTTGCCCATGCCGATGATGGAAAAAACGGACACAATCGTCAGAAAGAACAGTCCGCAGTCGGCATAGTAGACGTTGGAAGCAAGGGCTGTCTCTTTGACGTCCTCTAAGACGAGGACGGTGGAAAGATCGTCCGACGTCGCTTTTTTCAGATTTTGACAGAGTAGTTCTCGGTCGTAGTTTTCTTTTGCGGTGATGAGCCTTTGAGAATACGGTATGCCCCAGTATTCCGCGTCAAAGACGACGAACCCGCCGTTACAGGCGATGGTGTCGGTCAGTACGAAATCCATTTGTTTTCCGCCGAGTTTCATCGTAAAGGTATCCCCGATTTCGATATGGTATTTCGTGGCAAGCGGTTCGTTCATATAAGCGGCATTGCCTTGGGGCAGGGTTTGGATGCCCATACGTTCGCTAAGACAGGAAAGGTCGTCCGTCGACAGCAGGATGACGTATTCGTCGTCGGCATAAGGAATCCCTTCGTACAGAACGTTGGAGACGGAACGGACGCCGTCGATCTCTCGCAGCGTCTCCGTTTCTACGGTTTGATCGGTATAAAGGAAGTCGCCGATGATAAATTCACGATAGAACGAAACGATACGGAACATAACCGCTATTAAGAACAGTACGATAAAGATCATGGTAAAAAACAGGGTGGAAATGCCCGTCGTATTGGCGAGGGTAGGCATACGGCGTACGTTTTTACAGGCGTATCGTGTTTCGGGACGTAGATTCTTCTTATGTAAAAAGAAGGCAGGAAGCGGTCGGCAAGAATCTCTTCCGAGAAAGAACAAACCGCAAAACAGGAAAAACAACGCAACAATGGCGGGAATAAACTTGTCGGAATCCCGTTCGAGTATTGCCCAAAGTAAGAAAAGTAAAAAGAAAACAACACAAACAAGCAGGAGTACGGGGAATTGCATTTGCTGTTTTGGTCGTTTCTTTTTGCGTGCGTTTTTCTTTTGCAGAATGGAAAAGAATCGATACAAAAACAAACCGAATTGTGATGCGGTGAAGACCAATCCGATGGAAAGGACGGCATTGCCGACCGAAAAACCCGATTGATTATGAACGAGAGAACAGGAGGTAATCAGTATTTCTTCCAAAGGCAAGGCTACTACGCATCCCAAAGCAGAACCGATAACGGCGTATAAAGCGATTTCCGCCATCGAAAGGAGATATAAAACCGATGGTCTTGCCCCCACGCAAGCAAGAAGAAAGGTCTCTTCCTGCCGTTGTTTGGCAAGAATGTTGCAGCAGCAATAGATGACCAATACGACGAAAAGAACGGTAATCAAGACCATGATGAGGAACAATTCTTCGGAAGCGTACATGGTGTTTGCCGAGCGGTACCTCGAAATAATGGAAAACGTGGGGAACATGACGTTTAAGTCTTCCAGTACGGCATCGGTATCGTCGTGCGCGTGAACAAAGACGGTACCGGCTATCGGGAAATCGTATTCGTTAAAGGCGGGGAAAATATATCCGTCCGTCAAGATTTCCGCCAAAGACGTATAGTCTATCAACATGCCGTAGGAATTCAAAAAGGAATACTTTGCGATGCCGTAGACGGTGTAGGTTTTGGTATATCCCGCCACCGAAAGGGTTATGGTGTCTCCCGTTTTACGATGTAAAGCGGCGGCTTTTTCTTCGGTAAGGATACAAGCGGAAGAACGTTTATCTTCTTCAATCCGTACTTCCTCTTGCAAATACAGCGGAAAAATGGCGGCGTAGTCCTCAAAATCGGTAACGCATACCGTCAGCATGGTGTTGTCTTCGGTATAGATCGGCAGACCGAGAATACCGCAAATGTCGGCACGTTCCCCAAAATACTCCTGTGCGGGACGGACGGGAATAAATCGGTCGGAAAGCACGTTGCTGTTCAGACGGAAATCACTCGAGCCCAACGCAATTTGGTTTTGATAGTCCAGTTCGTTTTGAATACCGTTTTGTACGTTTAGGACGGTGATGCAGGTCGCTACCGCCGTCATGATGACAAAAACCAACAAAAAGGGCTGGAACGGTCGTTTTTTTATACTCGTGAATAAATGCTTAAAAAAAAGTCGTTTGTCCATTTTCCCTCTACACAAACAGCCAAAAGATATTCATGGTGAAGCCTAAGGCACATTCGTACATGGTGGCGAGAATCCATCCTAAAAGAAAGACGAATACGAGAAAACCGACGATAAAAGCGTAAAGAATTTCGATGGCTTTCATTTTGCGAAGGTAAGTTTTACTCATACCCGCTATCGAATAGCTGTAAAACTCTTCTCGGCGGGAGCGGTAACTGGAAAGAATATTGTCCGCCATGCCGATAAAGGAGAAAATCGTGATAAAAATCAAGATAAAATAGCCGCAGTTTATGTAATAGCTGTTAAACCGAATCTGTTTTTGCAAATCGGTCGTTTTGATGACGGTGGCGGTACTGAGGGACAAAGTCGTCATAATGTTTTCGTATAATACTTTTTGGTCGAATCCCTCTTCTCCGTCTACCACCTGATAGGCGTACGGTATATCGTAATAGTCGGGATTGATAAAAATCAAATAGGCGTTTAATTCCAACGGGCGAGCGTAGACGAAGGTAAACGTCCGATTGCCGACGGTAAGTTCAAACTCGTCTCCTTCTTTCAAATGATACCGATTGACGATGGGTGCGCCGATATAAGCCTCGTTTCCCTGCGGTAATTCCTCAAAACCCAAGTGTTCGGAAAAAGCGGCTTTATTGTCGGTACCGATGAGCCGAATCTCGTCTTCGAGGAACGGTAGGGTTTCTTGCAGGACGTTATACACGTCTTTTACCCCCTCCGTTTCTTGCAGGGCGGAAACTTCTACGGTAGAATTGGCGATAAAATAATCCCCTTGTAAAAAGTTCCAACCTAAGTTTAACGTACTGGACGTACCGATAATCAAATAGACGATTACGAAGATGACGGTGCAGAAGAGGGTAAATATTGCCGACGTATTGCTCAGCGTTTCCACGTTTCTGGCGTTTTTATAGGCGTATACGGAAAACGGTTTCAGCTTTTTGTTTTTGAGTAGCAGTTTCGGGAACACCTTGCACCCTTCCTTCCCCGATAAAAAGAGGAAAAAGGCAAGCCCGAGGAAGGAGCCGACGCCGACCAACCATTTCGGCGTGGAAACGGGCAGGAAGACGGTAACAAGCAACAGACCGAGAGTCAATATCCCGAAAACAAACCAAAGGATACGGGAAAGATTGGCTTTTTTCGTAACGGTTTTTTTCTTGCGAATTTTTCTTTTCTTGATTTCCGAAAGTAAAATAAACAAAAGCAAGCTCATTTCCGCCGCCAAGAGTATGGAGAAGACCGAAATAAGAATACTGTCCCAATAGAAAGCCGGTTGACAGTGTTCCAGACGGCAGTAAGAAATCATGAAAGAGTTTAAGGGATAGGATAGGAAAATCCCTCCGATGCTTCCGATCAACCAATACAGAGCGATTTCCGCCATAGATACGGCGTTGAGACTTCTCGGTCGCGCACCCACGCAGGAAAACAGAAAGGTTTCTTCCGTCCGTTGTACCGAAATGATGTGGCAACAACAGTAGATAACCAAGACCACGAAAACGAGGGACGCCAAAATCATCATGATGAAGAACTCTTGCATACTGTACATTTCGGTGCGTAGATCCTCGCCGGTATGTATCGTCATATCGGGATATAAACTCGTCAATATGTCGTATACTTCGTCGTCATTCCCGTGGGTTTTTACGTACAGATTACTGGACAAGGGGATATCGTTATCGATAATGGCGGCGTAAACGGCATAGTCCGATTGCGACAATAAAATTTTCGTGAAGGAAGAAATGTCGACCAAAATGCCGTACGTGTTTTGAATGGGATATTGCGTAATGCCGCAAACGACGTACTCCGCTTCGAGATCGAACAAAGAAACGGTTATCGTGTCCCCGACGGCAAGATGATAGGTGTCGGCGGTTTCTTGAGAAATAATGCAGGAGGAGTCCAGATTTTCGTCCGTCATGTAAGCTTCGTCGAGTAGATACAGAGGGAAAAGACAACCGATTTCGGAAAATTCACTGACCGCACCGTATAAAAAGTCCTCGTCGTTTCCCACGAACATCGGGGTGCTCAATACACCGCAAACGTCGGCTTTGCCTTGCAAATTTCGGCGTGCCTCGTTTATCATGATGAAACGGGATTCGGAGAGGGCGTTCGGTTGCACGACGAAGTCGCTTTCGCCGTAAGCCAAATTGTTGGAGTAGTCAAGCTCGTACGTTATGTTGGTTTGTACGTTCAATATGGAAATACAGACGGCTACGGCAAAAAAGATGACAAGAGTTAAAAGAAAAGGCTGTAAGGGCCTTTTCCGAATACTTAAAAACAAATGTTTGAAGAATAACTTGCTTGCCATGATTTCTTTGTAATATTATATATAATAATATTTTTTATAAAAAAAGTCAATACTTAACGCTTTGAATTTTACCGGAAACCACCGTAACCGTCAATTTTTTGGTTTCGGCGGGGCCGAGATCCCAAGTTCTCCGATAAAACAACGTGACGGTTTCGACGCCGTCTTTGACGGGAAGAAAGGTAAACTGTCGTCTGCCGCCGGCACCGACGATGGTGGCGGAAGGATAGGGCGGGAAAAAGACCGAATAAACCGAAAGAATTTCGGGATCTTTTTGACAGAGCCAACGATAGCCCGTCGTAGGATTCTCGGGCAAGGTAACCACCAACTTTTCTTCGGAGAACGTAAAAAAATCATCCATAAAAAAAGTATAGCATAAAAAACAAAAAGATGGTATACTGTTCTTATAAAAAAACAGTATTTTCGGAAAAAATTTTTTCTTTTGCGGGCGTTATTCGAAAACGAGGAGGTTGTATGAATATTTTATACCTGAAATATGCGGTGGCGGTAGCCAAAGCCGGCTCGTTCAGCAAAGCCGCCGAAGCTCTTTGCATCGTGCAGCCCAATCTTTCCCGAGCGATTAAAGAATTGGAACGGGATCTCAATATCACCATATTCGAACGCAGTCCCAAAGGCATTTTTTTAACGCCCGACGGCGAAAAATTGATTCAGTACGGAAAGCATCTTCTGCGGGAAATCGATAACGTGGAGAGCATTTTTAAGGATAATTCGGAAGAAAAAAAGCGTTTTTCCATTTCGGTACCTCGTGCAAGTTATATCGGCGACGCTTTTTCGAGATTTTCTCTCTCCGTCTGTCAGGAAAGCAACGTGGAAATTCTTTATAAAGAAACCAATGCCCTCCGAGCCATCCGAAACATCGAGGAAGAAAACTATAATCTGGGTATTCTGCGCTACGGCGAAACCTACGAAAAACACTATCGGCAACTGTTGGAAGAAAAAGGATTTCACGGCGAATTGGTGACCGAGTTTAAGTACGTCCTTTCCATGAGCAAGGAGAACCCCCTTGCTTCGCTACCCGAAATTCACTTTTCCGACTTGGAAAAGTATATCGAAATCGCTCACGCCGATCCGTACGTGCCTTCTTTGCCGATGGCGGCGGTACGGAAAGAGGAACTTCCCGATAATATCAAAAGAAGAATCTTTGTCTTTGAACGGGCGAGCGAATACGAAGTGCTTTCTCGAAACACAAGTACCTTTATGTGGGTTTCTCCCACTCCGCAGGAAACAATGGACAGATACGGTCTTGTTCTGCGCGTCTGTAACGAGAATAAAAAAAGATATAAAGACGTGATGATTTATAAAAGAGATTATAAATTATCCGATTTGGACAAGGATTTTATCAAAGAATTGAATTATTCCAAAAAAAATTGCTTTAACGCTTGATTGTTATTTGTCGTTATTTCTGTATTTTCGCGATGAAATTGCGAATTATTTGCTATTATATCAAAAAAGATATAATGAAAAATAAAAAAAGTATTATGTAAAATTTTTCGGCGTTGCTATAATGAAAGTATTAGCTTAAAAAAGGAGTGAAAAGTCATTATGGACGAACCGATTTATACGATTGTCGACAGTGTGGAAACGCTGGAAAAGGCGATCGAAACCGTAAAAAAAGCACAAAAAATTTTTGCGGAATATACCCAAGAACAGGTAGACAAAATCTTTTTTGCCGCCGCTTGCGCCGCCGACAAAGCAAGGATTCCGCTGGCACGCATGGCGGTGGAAGAAACGGGCATGGGCATCGTGGAAGATAAAGTCATCAAAAATCACTATGCCGCCGAATACATTTATAACAAGTACCGCTACGAAAAGACCTGCGGCGTGTTGGAAGAAGACAAAGCCTACGGCATCAAAAAGATAGCAGAGCCTATCGGCATTATCGGGGCGGTAATTCCGACGACCAACCCCACC
>DCGI01000084.1:0-15491 GCA_002315475.1 Christensenella sp. UBA1782
GGGGTGGCGGGCGGGGGTGCATAGGAGAAAGTCTTTTTATCGAACGTGACGTAAACGTTTTCGGGCTCGGCGAGCAAAACGCCGTCCTTCTGTGTCAACGTAAGTAAATAACCTTCGGAAGAGGTTTGGTACAAGCCGATATATTCGTGCGGTTCTTCTTGGGTTACCAAAGAAAAAGAACCGTCCTCCGACAGTACCAAAACGTCCCCGTTTTCGCACGTATATCCTCCGTCCTTTTCCGAACACCCGACAAGGTTACAGAAAAGCAAGATAAAGACACATAGGCATAAAACAGATATACACTTTTTTTTCATTTTTGACACACTCCCGAACTCCTTTGATAGTCCTACATAATAAATTATAATTTATTATAAATAATATGTCAATAAGAACGCCTACATTTTCAAACGCTTTTTAAGAATTCGATTCAAGCAAAATGCCAAAACGATTTTGGCACAATCGGGTAAAAGGTACGGCAAAACGAAAGTCGTCAGTAACGGAACAAAAGAGTAGGATTTTGCCGTTCCGACAACGAAAACCAACCAAAGCGTACCGAAACAATAACAAAATAGCAGAGAAAGGGCACAAACAATCCCCTGTGAAAATCTCGATTTTATCTTCAAAAAAAGCGGAAAAATCCATCCGACGACAAAAAAAGCCGCCAAATAACCACCCGACGCTTCGAAGAAAGCTTCCGTGCCACGAAACCCGCTGAAAACGGGTACGCCCACCAAACCTAATAATAAATATACGCTTACGGCAATCGAACCGCGAAAATCACCCAAAAACAGAAGGGTAAAAAATACCGAAAAGGTCTGCAAAGTAAACGGTAAAGCGGAAGGGAACGTTATCCATGCGCAAACGGCGTTCAGTGCCACGCACAACGCCATATAAACCAAATCCTTTGCGGTCGTTTTTTTCATAAAAACAAAAATCCGTCGTAAAATTCTTGTTCCGACAAAGGAACGAGACGGACGTCGCCTATCCCGAAAATCGCAGGGAAAAGCATGGTATCCCCTTCCCATTTTTTATCGAAAAGTATTTGTTTTTGCCAGTCTTTCGGTTCCGGTATCGACAGAAAATCGGAGAGTAATTCTTGAATTTTAACAAATTCCGCTTCCGTCAAAAAGCCTTTTCGTTTACCGAATGACGCTTCTGCGTATACGCCGTACGCCACACATTCTCCATGAGAATACGTATAGTTTGACGCCTTCTCCAAGGCGTGTCCGACCGTATGTCCGAGATTCAATAAATGCCTTTTTCCTTTGTCGGTAAAGTCCTCTCGCACGATTTCGGCTTTGTATTCAATCGCTTTTTTCCAAGCGTCTTCTTCTTTGTTTTCCAAAAGGAGTTTATAGATTTCCTCCGAAAGAACGGCATATTTGAGGAGTTCTCCGCGTCCGTTTTTTCTTTCTCGTTCGGGCAGAGAAGATAGCGTTTCGGTATCGAAGAGTACAAATTCGGGATTCCAAAACGTTCCTATGGCGTTTTTCCCGTATGCGGTATCCAGTCCGTTTTTACCGCCGAAGGAAGAATCAATTCCGGCAAGCAGTGTGGTGGGTATCTGTACTGCGGCGCATCCGCGACGATACACCGACGCGGCAAACGAAGTAATATCGCCTACCACCCCGCCGCCCAATGCGACGAACGCGTCACCCGTACCGATTCGTTCTTCTCCCGCTTTGGCGAGCAAGTCAAAACATACCTCCGCCGACTTCGTTTTTTCCCCTGCCGGCAGCACTACGGAAGACACCGACAGACCTTCTTTTTGCAGACTTTCTTCCACCGCTTTTTTGTAGAGCGGCGCAACGTTTTCGTCGGTCACCAAAAACGCTTTTTTCGCCGAAGGAAGACGTTTTTTTATTTTTTCACCCACCGACGAAAGGACACCTTTTCCCATATAATACGGATAAGACAAGGCGGTAATGATTCTGTCCTTTTCGGCTTCGACGGGGATTTTTGTCAACGTGGCAAAGTCGGACGGAAGCAAGGCGTGATGTCCGTCGCACAGTGCTTCGCTCGGGCAAGTATGCACTTCCGCCATCATACCGTCCAAGCCCATGGTAAGACTTTGTTTTGCCAAATTCATCACCTTTTCGGCGGTATCCGCCGCATGACTCGGATCGATAAGAATCGGCAAGTGGGTGATTTTCTTTAAGGAAGGAATGTGGTCGAAATCCAATCCCGTTTCCTTTTCACCCCCTCTTGTTCTTACCCCTCTTTCGCAAAGGATGACTTCTCCGCCTTCCGACAAAATATATTCGGCGGCAAGCAGCCATTCTTCGATAGTGGAGGCAAAGCCTCTTTTCAAGACGACTTTTTTCTTTCTTCGTCCCACCTCTTTCAATAGCTCGAAGTTCTGCATGTTGCGAGCGCCTATTTGCAAAAGGTCGATGCCTTCGAAGGCGTCCAAGTAGCTTTTATCGGTGATTTCGCTGACGACGGGTAGTCCCGTTTCCTCGCCCACCTTCTTCAAAATTTCCAGTCCTTCGACGCCTAAACCTTGAAAAGAATACGGCGACGTTCTCGGTTTGAAGGCACCTCCGCGTAGCATGACGGCACCCCCCTCTTTTACCGCTCGAGCGATGCGCAAAAGTTTTTCGTAGCCTTCTACCGCACAAGGTCCCGCAATAAAAGTAAAACCTTTTCCGATTTCCACCTCTTTTACACGCACGACGGTGTCTTCGGGATGAAAGGCACGGGAAGAAAGCAAAAGGGTATTTTCGTCCGCCCGTTCCACGCCGAAAGGCAGGGAGTCTAACTCTCCCCGCACCCAAACGTACGTTCCGAATTCTTGCAAAGGAAATCCGTACCGAACCAATTCGTTCCGTACGGACTCCCGTTGTCGATCGTTTAGATCCCCAAAATATCGAAGAAGCATATTCCTTCCGTTATTATTCCAAACCTACGAACATATTGGTAGGCACTCTGGCTTCCCACGTTTCATACTGTTTTTCACCGAGCGCATACATGACGATGGCGGCGAGATCCTGCGTTACGAATTTTCCGGGCGTACCGGCTATCACGTTACCCAGTCCGCCGGCTACGGCTATGGTTACGTTTCTGACAGAAGGATTGTTTCCGCCGTGTCCGCCCCCCAACTGGTTCTTTTCGTGACCATGATCGCTGACGGTAATAAACAAGGTATTATCCCCCCAACCTTTTTGCACGTAGGCATCGTATACTTGACCAATCAATCCGTCCACCGTCTTGAGGGCTTCGTCGAAAAGAGGTGCGCCGTACCCTTTGGAAGTTCCTTCGTGACCGGCTCCGTCCACGCTGTCAAACTGCATAAATAAGATGGTAGGCTCGTTGTTTTGAATATACTCTACGGCAAGTTCCGCCACTTTACGATCTACGTCCGCATCGGTTTTTGCTCCGGGGAAATAGGTCGCGCAACCGGCATCGTCCATGTGCATACCGGAAATGCCGTGTTCGATAATACCCTTGTTGATGTTCGACCAATTACAGATAGATGCAAACGTGGCGTCGGGATGCCGTTCGGCATAGACCTTAAAAAAGGACGGATACTTGGTATCGGTATAGAGGCTATCTCCGGAGGTACTATTATCGATACCATGTTTTTGGTACCGTACGCCATGTATCATAGACGTCCAATTCTGTGCGCTTATCGTAGGAAACTGACTCATACCGGTATAACTGACCGAACCGTTTTTATAGATTCTGTCAAAGTTCGGCGTGTCGGTTTCTCCGAAATAACCGCCCGCTCCGTCCACGCCGAAAATAACGACGTGTTCGTACTTCGTTACCTTTGCCAAATCCTCGTCGGTCGGCAAAATTCCGTTTGAAAAACGATTAAACGTAAACGCCCCCAAGCAGGAGAACACGATAACCAACGCCGTCACGACGGCAACGATAACGGTTATGACCTTGTGCGCCTTCATAGCGGCACCGATTTTTCCGAAAAATGCTTTCATACTTCCTCCGTAGCATTATAATAATGTCTTAAAAATGTTTTTGGGAACCCTTCCTTCCCAACTTTCGGGTTGTTTTTCACCGAGAGCATACATACAGATTGAGGCGATTTCGGGGGTAGACGCCTGCCCCGCTTCTCCGCAAAGAATATCTTCTCCGCCGGCAACGGCAATGGTAATATTGCGCTCGGTCGGCGTCCAACCGCCATGACCGCCCCGTTTTCCGACAACGTGACCATGGTCGGTTACCAAAATAAACAAAGTGGCGTCGAGCCAACCTTTTTCGACGTAGGCATCGTACAGTTTGCCGAGGATGCCGTCCGCCCGCTGCACCGCTTCCCGATAAAAATCGGAGCCGTAGCCTTTGGCGTGTCCCGCATGATCGGGGCCGTCGAAGTGGGTGAACAAAACTTTGAGGTCTTTGTCCTGTATCAAGCGCAGGACTTGTTCGCAAACGACTTCGTCTACGGCAAAGTCGTCGTCCACCCCCTGATAAACGGCTCCCGCGTTGATTTTATAAACCCCCGAAAGAGAGTTTTCCACGATGCCCTTATTGATGGGATACCAATTCACGACGGACGCAAACGTCCAATCGGGATGACGTTCCGAAAGCACCCGAAACAAGGAGGGATACTTTTTATCGACGTAATTCATGCTTGCGGCGATTTCGTTGGTAATGCGGTGGGTTTGATACCGTACGCCATGCAACACCGATGCCCAGTTCTGTGCGCTGATGGTCGGAAACTGCGATCGCGCCTTCGTCGTAACCGAACCTTTCGCAAAAATGCGGTGATAATTCGGCGTATCGCATTTCTCGAAAAAGTCGCCCGCTCCGTCCACGCCGAAAATAACCACCCTTTCGTATTTATGCGCCTTAGCAAGCTGTTCTTCGGTCGGCAATATCCCGTCAACAGGTTGATTATACCGCTTGGCTAAAAAACAGTTGAAACACATATTATTTTATTTTTCTCCAATTCCAATTTCGGATAAAGTTATTCCAATTCACTTGCAGATAGGTCATCGGCTTGCGATGCATCTTTTGCCGCAAATACGTCCGTCTTTCTTCGGTGCCGACGTTTCCGCCGTGACCGTTATAAGGGAGAAGCTGATCTCCCGCTTTGGCGGGATCGGGACAACGGGTATCGTTTCTGTACTGTTCCCGAATGGCTTTATCTCGGAAATCGGGAATAACCATCGTTTTGCCTTCCAAAGCCGACAGATAGCCGAAGTGCCCCACGAAATACATATCCAACGCTTCGTAGACGTCCACCGTATCGGCATCTTCCCCGTTGATTTTGCGGACAAAGTTATTCATGATATACCAGTCACTCCCGCTATGCCCGAAGCGTCTTGCCGCTCTCGTCATGCCGGGGAAATAAGCATAAGCCTTGTTGAACGCATAGTCGTCGGACGCGCCGATATTGCAATAAATTTTATGCAAAGGAGAACCGCCCACAAATCCGGTGTATTCCCGAGCCGATTCTATACGACCGTTCGAACCGTAGGTATTATACCAAATACTGTTACCGGCAAGAGAAAGACCGTGAATACTCTTAAAAATACCGCCGTTACTGAGGGTAACCATTTCGACGGCTACCGCCGAACCGCCCGCACACATATCTTTGGCTCTTTGATTATACGGACCTTCGGTACCGCTGACTTTGACGGGACGGATGATTTCGCCGTCGGGACGCATCTTTCGCACCATATGCACGAGGGGACCCGCCGAGTGGGTACAATAGTAGAACGCACTCATAACGTTCCGCCAGTGGGTAGGATCGGCACCGGCGGTCAATCCCGCCCAGCTCGGTTCACAATCATGAACGTATTCCCCTTCGCCGTAGTCAAACTCTCCCATTTTGCCTTCCCGATACAAACGAGTCATTTCTCTCGTGGAAGGGAAATAACAATAGTTTTCGGCGTAGTCGTAAATCATGCCGGTTTCTTCCACCGCATCACACAGTTCTACCGCTTCTTTGAGGTTTTCCACGGGAAGCACCTCGCTCAAAACGTGTTTTCCCGCACGCATACACTTGACGGCGTAGGGCGCATGGTCGTTGGCATAATTGGCAAGCACGATGGCATCGGCACCCGAGTTCGCCAAAAAGTCCTCGAAATCGGTAAAATACTTGATTTTGGCACCTTTCTTACCGAACTCTTTCTTCTTGTTGTCCAACATTTTTTGATTTTTATCGCAGATAGCCACCAATTCCGCATCGGGGTTCATCATGCAATACCGCATCATGGTGCTGCCTCTACCGGCACCGAATACACCTATTTTTACTACTTTACTCATAATACACTTCCTTATTTTCTTTTATTTTTTGGCTTGGATAACGGCTTTCTGCGCATGGAAAGCATCTGAATTTCTCCGAGCTCGAGTTTCTCGTAAATGGCTTCCCATCTTTGCCAAATACTTTGCCGTTCCTTCGGCATATACGCATTCATCTGGGGCAAAAACCCTGCCTTGATGTAGCTGCGGATGGCGTTTTCCCGCCAATCGTTGGTGGTTAAAAACGCATAAGAGCCGCCGTCATCCCAAATTCTTTGCATGGCGAGGCTGTTGAGGGGACGGGAAAGATGCTTTCCGCGAAAATCCTCTCGAATACAAACCATGTGTACGTATCCGCACTTTTCTCTCTTATGATAAATCGCCGTAATGCTTGCCACGATTTCCCCGTTATACCGAACGAAAAAAACGTCTTTTTCGGGTACGCAATCCCGATACTTTTCAAACGCTCCTCCGAACATATCCCGCACTTCTTGGTCGGTACCGTATTTCCCGCACCAAAGCCGATAAAACTGTACTTTTTGGTCATAGTCCCCGTTATAGTGTTCTACGGTATAACCTTCCGGAAAGTCATACTTTTGCGGTCTTTCCGTTCCCCGCAACCAACACATTCTGATTTGTCGGACGTGTTTTTGTCTTGCCATATTTTACTCCTTATAAAAAATATATTTTCCTGTTTTTACTTCCGATTCTCCTTCCAAACGGTACCCTTTCGGTGCTATGATTTTACCGAAAATACCTTCGGCGACCTCCAAAGTCAGCTCTACGCCCCGTTCGTTCCGAACCCACTTGACGGCGACTTTCCCCGCCGACAACTCCCGTTCTCCTTCGGCAAAGTCCAACCCTTCCAAAAAGTCGGGCTTTACGTCGACGTGGTTTACGTCGGAAATGTCGTCGTTTACCCGCAACCCGAGAAGGTAGCGCTTGAAGAAGTTACTGACGTCCCCGAACGCATGGTGGTTAAGCGAACCCACCTTCCGTTTTTTACGCAACACTTTATCGTCCCACGTTATCCAAAGGTTTTCTATCCAATGTTGCAAACCCTTTCGGAAGGTAGCCGCCTGCCGAAAAGGTTGCCGTTTGGTACAGCAATACATATCGCCGTTTTCGCAAATCTTCACTTCGCAGAATTCTTCCCAAAGGGACGTCGCTCCGCAGGCTATCATATAGCCGTACGAAGGAAATTTCTTTTGCACGATAAGTTTATACGCAAGGTCGATTTGCCCGATTTTTACCAACGCATGGAAAAGCACTCTCGCTCCGATAAACCCACCGTTCAACGTCGTATCGTCCCGTTCGATACATTTCAGCAAAACTTCACCCGCTTTTTTTTCTTCTTCGGGGGAAAGAATACCTACAAAGATTACATACGCCTGACCGGTTTGACAGTTTCCCTTTACCACCCCCGTCTTTGCGTTAAACGCCGCCTTACGGAAGTTTTTTATCAGTCTTTCACGATACGTCCGACAGTACTCGATTTTTTCGGTATCCCCGATTTGTTCGAAGACTTTTATGGATTTCTGCAAAGAATCGATTAAGGAAAGGGTATTCGTGACCTTCCTCGGCGCATCGTGTCCCGACGGGGAACAGTGCGGTTGCAACCAGTCCCCCAAACCGAAATCGGCAAGGCCTTCGCCGTTCAACTGCGTTTCGGTATAGCGGAAATACTTCATAATCGTATCGGCGTTATCGTAAATTACCTTTTTATCCCCTCGCACGCGATAGATTTCGTAGACGAGGTTCATGAGGACGCCGTCCCAAATCGGACCGTTGCCCCAACGGTAGCCCCAAGAATCGGTCGGCACGATTCCCGGCAAAGCACCTTTTGCGTTTTGCGCCTTTCGTATCAGTTTTAACCACGTTTCCAACGTTTCCGCGCAGTCGAAATTGGCGAGAAAATGTTCGGCGGAAACCGAAGCGTCGCCCGTCCAACCGTTCTTTTCCCGTTGCGGACAGTCGGTCGGGAAATAATACAAATTGCATTTATCGGAGTTTTTCACAATAGCTTCGACGGCGTTTGCCGTTTCGTCGCTGCAACGGAAGAAACCCGTTTCTCGACTGAGGTTATGCATCAAACGGAAGGTAAAAAGGTCTTCTTGCGCTTGATCGTCCCGAATCCCCGTCACGTAGACGTAACGGCAACCGACGTATGTAAAAGAAGGATCGTAGTTTTCCTCTCGTTCCCCTCTCGCCGTATAGCGGAACTTTTGATTGGTTTTCATGCGATCGATGGCAAGGGTGTCGATGGTAGGTATTCCGTCTTTGGTCACTTCGGTATGAACGTACTCGATCGTCTGTCCTTCGGTGGCGTTTTTTAACCTAAGGTGCATATTCCCCGCCGAAACGTACCCGAAATCATATACGTACCCCTTGCCGATTTTGGCAATCGAAACGGGTTTTAACTCTTTTTCCACCCCGATCGGCGGTATCGTGCAGATATTCTTGTCCCCTTTGGGAGCCACCGCCGTCATCGCCTCCTGCCAAGAAGAATCGTCGTACTCCACGTCGGCAAAATCTACGATTTCCCGTCTTCTGTCCACGTATTCGCCTGCGTGCAAATCGTCGAAAAGAATGTGCGACGGATGGGTTTTCACCCCTTCCGCTTCCACAAGCAAATCTTCCCCTTCCACCGCAAAGGCAAGGCGGGGTGCCGAACGAAAAGAAGCGTTTTCAAATTGCCAAACGTTATAATCCAAACTGTTTGACAGTCCGTTTCCCAAAATAAACGCCACCACGTTTTTCCCTTCTCGGAGTTCCACTTCGTAGACGTCGTAGAACAGTTCCCAATCGGGATTGGTCAAATACGGCGCAAGAAGTCCTTTGGTGTATTCTTTACCGTTCAAAAAGATGCGATAGAGTCCCGAACAGGTTACCGCTACGGTGCCTTTACCGCCCTTCGCCGTAAAGGTTTTCCGCATATACGGTGCCGCTACGGGACAGGCAAAGGTATTCCACTCTTTTCCCGCCGAAACAAATAGGTTCGATAGTTTCATTTTTTTCTCCTTTTTTTTATTTATTGAATTCTTTTCCGTCGTACAAAAACACCCCTGCGGCGTGCTTCATGTGACCGCCCTTTTGCAAAATCTCCGCATAACCTTTTTGCATGGTCGTATCCCCCGAACAATCCAAGTTGTTCTTGTCGTACGGGCGGTTATAAACCCTCCAAAAATCGCTGTTTTCGGGTTCTTCATAGATATTGAACCGATGAAAATCGGCAATAAACTGCCGAATGTTGGACTCGGGCGGGAACATGGTGTCGTGGTCGGGTGAAAGAAGCCAACTCGTCGTGGTAAACAACATTTTTTTACGGTAATGAAAATGTTTTCGGAAAAACTCGTAGGCTTCCAAATACGATGCCACCACTTCCTCGTGACGGAGCGGTCCGATGGACGGAATATGGATATTCAGATACTGCCGCCAAATCGGCACATAGTACTTGCCGAGTTTACCGCTGAACCAAAAGGTTCGGAGCGGCTCGTACTGTAAACGGCCGATGGCGAATCGCGTCATGGCAAACCATCCGGCAAACCAACCCGCCACAAAGGATCCCCAAACGTTATAAACTCTTTTGCACTCCCAAAGCTTTGCTCCGAAGTCCAACATACCCTGTTCGAAAATCTTTTTATCGATTTTTTTCTTTTCGTATAACTTTTCCAATGTCGGTATCCAACACAAACAGAACACAAAATCGGCTGTATACGGAGAAATCTGCAATTTTTTTGCCACCTTTCCGCAAGCGGTCTCCTTTTTTGCCGCACAAAGACTACTACGATATTCACGCAGTTTTCCCGTCTCTTCATATTTGAGGACGGGGCGGAAAAACGACTCGGCAAGCTCCTTGTCGGCACCGACGTCGTCATATACCTTCAAAAACGTCTCTTTCGCTTCTTCGGGATAACCGAAACGGTCGCAAAAACTCGCGATGTACTCTCTCCTCTCTAAAAACTCCATGTTTCTCTCCTTAATAAAATATATATAGTATTATACTATATAAACCTCTCTTTGTAAAGAGTGAATTTTCCTTCGGAGTGTCCAATTTGAGTGATTTACATATTTGCCAAAACGAAAAAACGAAAATGATACAAAATGATGTCGTGATGACGGCGTATGTTTTATGGATATAATTATAGTTTTGACAAACATTTGAACGAAACGTGCGGTCGTAGTAGGACACTACAACTTTCCTTCGTTTCGTCCAAAATCCCTTCCAATTGACCACTCCTTTTTCGGAGTGTCCAATTATGAGTGATTTACATATTTTTGAAAAACAAGAAAATAAATGATAACAAAGGATGTCGTCATCACGACGTGTTGTTTTTTCATAGATATTGCCAAAGTATTGACTTAAAAACGGTACCGTTCGAATATTGACTATACCAAAAAAATATGGTATCATAAAAATAATTCGACAAAAAACTTTTTTTTGCGACTACGAATAAACCCAAAAAGGGGGGAACCATTATGAAAAACTGTAAAATATGCGGTGCGTCTTACGAAGAAAAGTCTGGGAAAACGGCCTGTCCCGTCTGCGGATACAAGGGCGAACTGTTTCTTGAAAATCCTTACGATATTTTCTTATCGTACAGCGGAAAGACCAACGATGAAGAATGGAACGACGTCATTGCCGTTTATCAAAGGATGCGGTCGTTGGGGCTGCACGTTTTCTTTGCGCCCGTTTCGTTGGAAAACAGAAAAACCGAGGAGAAAAAAAGATTGCTTTTGTTCGGTTCTCATACGGCAAAAGCATTGCTTCTGTTCGAAAAAAGTACGCAAGACCTTGCTTCTACGCTAAAAAATACCGAAATAGTCCGATATTTCGGCGAAATCTCTCGTGCCGAAAAGCTTCCCGATTCGGTTATCATTCTTACCAAAAAAACGCCGACGTTTCGGTACCCACTTTCCTTTCCCGATACGACGTTCTGCAAGTCGACACCCCTACGTTCCATACCAAACTTTTTGACTTTCTCAACACCGTTTTGAACGATGCTCGCTATATAAACGTCAGCAAGGAAGTCGTTGAGCCGCAACCGGAAGGCGTACAAATCATTGCACCCGAGAATATAAGTTTTCAGCCGATAAAACCCGTTCAGAAAGCCGCAATGCCCACTTTCAAACCCTTGCACGAACATAAATACGTACCCGAAGAAGTGAAGCCGTCCTGTATTCGGCAAGGTTGCACTCTCTATAAATGTGAATGCGGAGAGTCTTACAAAACCAACATTCGACCGGTTCTTGCGCACGACTACAAGAAAAGCAAAACCCTTCTTCCTTCTTGCACGCAACAAGGACAGGAAATATACGAATGTACCACTTGCGGCGGGACGCAAATCCAATATACGCCCATGACTTCGCACTCTTTCGGCGCATGGACGATGCAAAAATATCCCACCTGTACCGAACAAGGCTTGCAAGCCAAACAATGCGGCGTTTGCGGTTTGATTGAAAATAAAACGTTACCCGCCGAAGGGCATGATTTCGGAAAATGGATCGTCACCACCAAACCGCTTTGCACACAAGCAGGGGAACAAACCCGTCAATGTCAAAAGTGCGGTGCTATCGAAAAAACGCCGTTACCCGCCGAAGGACATTCGTTCGGCAAAAAAACTTTGGTACGGAAACCGACCTGCACGCAGGAAGGGGAAGAAAGTCGCAGCTGTCCCGTCTGCGGATTCGTCGAAAATACGCCTATTCCCGTCGTCCCGCATAAAATGGGAGCTTGGAAAAAGTCAAAAACCGACCGAACGAAGGAAGAACGGCATTGTAAAAACTGCGACTACGTAGAAACCAAACCGAGAAACGAAGTCAAGCAACAACGCAAAGCCAAACGGAACGGCGCTCCGTTTTTTTGGCTTGCCCTTTTGACCATGCTCGGCGATATTCTGTTCATACTGTATTGTAACGCCTTGCCGAGATACCTGTCGAATACGGCACTTTTGATTATTCTGCCCATTGCGGCACTCGTTTTCTTATCGATCAGTATCGGTATATCCCGTTCCAAAGGTACTTTTCGCGGTTTCAAAAAATTCTTCGGCGTCATCTTTGTGATAGTCTGCTGTAACATAATTCTCGCGTCCTGCTTCCTTGCCGTCTTCAGCGAAAAAGCCGTTTACCGGGACGGCGTTCTGCTTGTCGAACAGGAATACAACGAAGAATACACGATAGTCGGGTGTCCCACAGCCGTTAAGGATGTCGTTCTTCCCTCCTCGGTAAACGGTAAAAACGTAAAGGCTATCGAAGAATCGGCTTTCTTCGGCAACGATTCGTTATCGACGGTAATCGTTTCGGACGGAATCACCACCATCCGCAGTAACGCTTTCCGAGATTGCGACAACATAACTTCCGTTTGGCTACCCGCCAGTATACAATACATTTTCGATTATTCCTTCGCCTATTGTCACGACTTCACCTTGTATTACGAAGGAACGCAATATCAATGGAGTCGCATTTACAAAACCGAAAAATGGTATAATAACACCGGCGTCGTTCAAGTTGTCTGTACCGACGGAACTCTTTTCTATTACGGAGAATAGTCTTTATCTTATTCGGGAAACTTTGTCTTTTCGTCTGCGGCTTGCGTTTCGGTTTGAAGCCATTGCATAACGGCGTTGTCAAAGGTTACGGAAACGTTTTCTCCGTTGCCGTTTATCGTACGCATATCGGGAAAAGGCTCTTTGTCGGCAAGGGTACAGAAGTTATAGCCGATGGTTTTTGCCAAAAAATGACTGATAGTCGCTTGCGAACCGTTCGGTAACGTAACCGCCTTTTCAAACACCGTCCATCGGCACCCTTCGGGGACGTTTGTACAGCGGCACAGTTTTTCCCAGGTTTTCTTTTGATTCTTTTCGTAGGAAATAATGGGATCGGTTTTTGCGGATACCATCCAAATCGGAATATCGGCGACTTTCCGTAATTCGGATTCCGACGGCGTTTTGGTGGCGCACAAAATAACCGCCTTTGCAAAATAATCGGGATTCTTGATAAGGATATTCCAAGCCAATCCGCCACCGGCAGAACCGCCCATAAGATAGATTTTTTCGGTATCGATGCTTTCTTGATGGGTATCCACAAAAGAACGGATACCCTCGGTAACTTTTTGCGTTTGCAATACGGAAACGGTCGTTTCGGGAAGTTTCGGCATCCACAAGTATGCTCCCCCTTCCGAAAAAAGACTCTGCATATCCTCTCTTGTCCAATAAAGCAAACCGCTATCGGTAAAACTTCGGTCGGTAAAGCCATGAAATTTTCCATGCAGATAAATCACCAACGGAAATTTCCCTTCTTTTTCGGGAGCAAAATATGCGTATCGCAAGCCGTTTTCGGCGGTTTCCAACACAAATCCGTTTGCCGTCATTTCTTCCTCCTCCGATTCTTCCGTATCGTCTTTTCTTCCTTCTTCCGCTTCTTCGTTCTGCTCGCCCGTCTGCGATTCTTCTTCGACTTCTTCGTTCTGCTCGCCCGTCTGCGATTCTTCTTCCGTTTCTTCGTTTTTCTCGCCCGTTTGCGGTTCTTCTTCGGCAGGGTTTTCGTCGGGATTTTTCCCTTCTTCGACAAACTCCGAAGACGGTTCTTCTTGCGTTTCCTGTTCTTCCGTTTGCGTTTCCTCCCGTATTTCGGGTTGGGAAGGCGGCTCGACAATAGTATTCTTGTCGCACCCTACAAGAACGAAACAGAGTATAAGCAGAAAAGCACCGAACAATCTTTTTTTCATGGTCAGACGATTTTATTCAGCCAAATCCTTTTTTTCAGGAACACATACCCCACAATACATTTTAATACGTCGATACCCGTACAGATCGCATAGAGCGGAAGAATATCGAGATGGGTAAAGCGGGACAGAATCAACGCCAACGGGAACGACACCAAACAAATAAATCCGCTGTCGTAGATGAACGTAATAATGGTTTTCCCGCCCGAACGCAACGTAAAGTAGCAACAGTGCATAAAGCTTTGCACCACCATAAGACACGCCGCAACCCGTAGCAGGCTACAGGCGATTTCTTTCACTTCCTCGGTCGTATTATAGATTTCGGGAATGTATTGAGAAACGGCAAACAGTATACCGCCCATCACCAAGCCGATTAAGACGCCGAACGTAATCATCTTCCGGTCTTCGTCTACCGCTCTGTCGAACTCTCCCGCGCCGAGATATTTGCCGATGATGATACCCACCGCATTGCCCAAAGCGATATAGGATATATTAAAAACGTTAAAAACCGTCCCTGCGATATTATAAGCGGCTACGACGGCAAGACCTCTCGTACTGTAACACTGCGCAAGGGCACTGACGCCCGCCGCCCACATGGTTTCGTTGATAAACAACGGCAAACCTTTGCGTACGATACTCTTGACAAGTTTTGAGTCGATACGAAACAAGTGCCGAAATGCTCCGACGATAAAAGGATACCTATCTCTGCGCACCCAAACGGCAACCATCAAAACGGCAAGCTCGATAAAGCGGGAAACGACGGTAGCGATTGCCGCGCCTTTTACGCCCAAGCATGGTGCCCCGAACGAACCGAAAATCAAAATATAATTGCCGATGCAGTTGACGATGACCGCCACGAATCCCGCCACCATGGGCAGAACGGTTTTTTCGGTTTCCCGCAAAGTACTGCCGTAAACCTGCGAGATCGTGTACGGAACCAATCCGATCAGCATAATCCATAAATACTCTTCGGCATACCCGAGCGTTGCGACCAAATCCCCTTCCCGACTGCCGTCGTTTAGATAAAGGGAAATCAATTCCTTGCGAAAAAGGATTAGGATACCCATCGCCAATACCGCCAAAAGAACGCAAATCAACAGTTTGAAGCGGAACGTTTGACGAACCCCTTCCTCGTCTTTTTTGCCGTAAAACTGCGAAGTAAAGATACCGGCACCCGAAACCATTCCGAAAATACAGAGGTTAAAAACGAAAACGAGTTGGTTGACGATGGCGACGCCCGACATTTGTTCGGTACCCACCTGTCCGACCATGACGTTATCCAACAAATTGACGAAATTGGTAACCCCGTTTTGAATCATAATAGGCAGAGTGACCGCAAGGATTAACTTATAAAAGTTTTTATCGCCGAAATATTTTTTCCAGAAATTCATAACAACGGGATAATACCATATTTTTTTCTTTTTTTCAATCTATTTTTACCGATTCTTTCTTCGGCTTTTGAAAGGAGTGGTCAATAGGAAGGGATTTTGGAAGAAACGAAGGAAAGTTGCAAACGGTCTACTACGACCGCACGTTTCGTTCCAATATTTGTCAAAACTAT
>DCGI01000084.1:15578-16650 GCA_002315475.1 Christensenella sp. UBA1782
GACAAATATGTAAATCACTCATAATGGGACACTCCGCCTTGGAAAAGTCTTGTCATTCGCCTAAAAGTATGGTATCGTATAAGAGATTTACGAACAAGGAGTACCGCCATGAAAAAACAATTACACCCCGAACTTACGATTCCGTTTTGTTACTTTTTCAAAAAAAATACCGATACCGCACCGCTGCATCAAGAAACGCCGCTTCTCGCTTTTGTTGCCGTTGCGGATACTCATTTGCGTGAAGAAGGATACCGAATACGACGTTTTACACGTTTATTTCAATCTTGTAAAAGCATGGTGCAAACGGACTGTCTGGTGATTTGCGGAGATATTACCGATCAAGGAATTCGTAAAAACTGGGAAGTAGTCGAATCTTTAATTCCGAAAACGCCGATGTGTATTCTTCCCTGCATGGGGAATCACGACACGTGGGAAGAAGAAAGCGAAGGCGGTTTTGACAAGGCGGTTACGCACTTTACCGACTTCTGCACCGCCGTTTCGGGTTTTGAACCGAACGCCGTTTACTATAAACGCCTCGTTAAGGGATTTCCTTTCATCGTTCTCGGGCGTGACAATCCGCAGGAACCTTTCTTTTCCGACAAACAAATTGCTTTCTTGGAACGAGAACTTTCTTTATGCGATCGGAAAAAACCCGTTTTCGTCGTCAGCCATTACGCCCTGAACCAAACGCACGGTTTACCCGAAACCTTCGGGGACGAAGAATATGAAGATTATACCGGCGGGTTTGAAGGCTGTTCCGATAAAATCAATGCCGTTTTACAAAAATACGACAACGTTATCCTATTCAGCGGACATTCTCACATGGGTTTGAATCCTACTTGTACCTTTGAGAAAGTCGGGAATATTCACAGTCTGAACCTTCCCTGTTTCATGTTCGGCAACCATCACGGTCTTTATCACTGCGGACTCGGATACGTCGTGGAAGTGTATGAACACAGTATCCTTTTCCGACCACGCAGTTTTCTGAGAGGAAGATGGATGCATCGGTATACTATAGAAATTCCTTATTGACGACGCTCGGGGACGCCCGAGCGTCGTGCAAGAGGGGGCG
>DCGI01000084.1:16698-23946 GCA_002315475.1 Christensenella sp. UBA1782
ACCCCTCTTTCGGTTCAAAAAACTTTTATTCGTTTTCCGCCTGTTTTTTCTTCCAAACGGGAGCGCAAATCACGCAGACCACCGCCCCTGCCAAAGCAATCAAAAACCACACGAGCAAAGTGAACTTCCAATCGTAATTTTCTGCCAACAAAGCAATACCGTACGTCGACACCGCACTACCGATATAGGTACAAGAATTCAACACACCCGATACCGTAGACACGTTTCCGTATTTTTTGTAATAGGGAGGAATCATGCTGATAAGAAGCAAATTGACGCCGTGCATACAGCCCGTCAAAACGGCGGATAACGCCACCGAAGCCACCGCGCTTTTCCCCGTAACGAAATACAAAATCAACGCCGCCACCGCACCGGTTCCGAAGAAAACCAAAGAACAGGTAATGGGATTTTTTAATTTCTTCCGGTAAAGCATGGAAGCCAGTTGGAACGTCAGAATACTGAACAGCGGCAACACCACACCCGTTAAGATAGAAACGCTGCTACTGAGATGATAGGTTTCCGACACATAGGTCGGTAGCCACGTCGTTATACCGTCCCGCAACGATCCCTGCAAAACAACCGCCGTCATGATCAAGAAAAACATGGGAGAAAAGAAAGAATTCTTCTTCTTTTCGGTCGTTTGCCTTTTCGGTTCGGGCGGCAGATCGGGACAGAGGAAAAACCAGACGATCGCCATCACGACGCCACACCCGGCACAAAGCCAAAATACCGCTTTCCAATGCCACAAAGTAATCAAAAGCGGTGAGATTAAATAAATGATAATGGTACCGAAACTGCTTCCCCAAGATACCATAACGGAAGCTTTCTTGTAGTCGTCCGTCGAAAACAAAGCGGTCATCAAACGTACGATAGGCGGCCACAGAAAGGACTGCGCCAACCCGTTCACGCACCAAACGGCAAGTAAAATATAAGGATCCTTGAAAAAGGGTAAAATCGTATTCATGGCAGAAGACAAAATCAAGCCGATAAAGACCAAAATCTTCGGACGAAATTTATCTCCGCAGATTCCGCTGAGAACCTGTCCCGCTCCATACGCGATGAAACTACCCGTTAAAGACATCGACAGTGCCGTTTTGGATAAACCGGTCGACGCCACCATTTCTATCAAAACGGCACCGTAATTGATTCTCGTCATATAGCTGACCATATAGGTCAACGTAAACAACAAAATCATTCCGTATACTTTTTTTCTGCTCTGTAAGGTTTCCATACCGCATTAGTATAGCACAATTATTTCTTTTGTCCAGTCTTTTCGTCGCAAGTTAAGATTGCAAAGCGATAAATATATTCCCGTTATCGGCGGTGGTAATGACGAATTTTTTTTCGGAGAAAAACTCGTAAGACTTCTTGACTTTATAATTCTTAAAATCGAATTGCGGATACGCTTGATAGATTTTATTGATAAGAAGTTCCAAAGAACACCTCGTACCGTTCATCGACTCCAAAAGGCGAATAGCAAAGCTCTCCACTTCCTTTTTGGTGATGGGCTTTGCCGTTTCTTCCTCTACCGCCGGCGGGGGGGTGGGGTGGGCGGGCTGCTTCTTAGCCTTCGTGGGAGTCTTTGGCTTTGGTTCTTCCTCCAACAAGTCTTCCAAAACGAAAAACCGATCGCACGCTTTGACAAAAGATTGGGGCGTTTTTCTTTCTCCCGCACCGATAACGAACATATTGGACTCCCGTAACCTTTTGGCAAGTCCGGTAAAATCGCTGTCGCTGCTGAGAATACAAAAAGCATTGACGTTTTTCGTGTACAAAATATCCATCGCATCGATAATCATGCGAGAATCGGTGGCGTTTTTTCCCGTCGTATAAGTGTACTGTTGTACCGGCGTAATGGAATACTCGTTGACGATTTGTCGCCATCCTTCCGCTTCCTGCCTCGCAAAATCCCCGTACATACGGCGATAAGTAACTTTTCCCAAAACGATCAGCTCTTTTTCCAAAGCTGCCATATATTTCGCCGACACGTTATCGGTGTCGATAAGCAAAGCTATTGTATTATTTGTATTTTCCATACTTCCTCCTTTACTTTTAATTAAAAATATTGTACCATATAGTAAAAATAATTTCAACACAGAATTAGGAGCATTTATGAAAGGATTATCGACTCTTTGGACAAAAAATATTCTGCGGTCTTACGGTTACCGTTCTCCGTCCGTCATAAAACGGTACGAAAACAATCCCGTTTTAACGGCAAAGGACATACCCTACGAAGCCACTTTGATTTTCAACGCCGGCGTCGTTCGCTTCCGAGGAAAGTATCTCATGGCTTTTCGGGATGACTATAACTATTCTATCGTCCGTACCCATTTCCACACCCACATCGGACTTGCCGAAAGTGAAGACGGCATTACGTGGAAGGTTCTTGCCAAACCGCTGATTCTTTACGACGACGTTCATACCGAAGAAATCTCTCGCTTTTACGATCCCCGACTTTCCGTCATCGACGGACAGCTGTATATGTGTTTTGCCGTAGACACGAAGCACGGTGTGCGCGGCGGTATCGCAATGCTCAAAAACGACCTTTCGGGTATCGAAATTCTCTCGTTAAGTGTACCGGACAATCGAAATATGGTTCTTTTCCCCGAAAAAATAAACGGTTTGTACGCCCGTTTGGAAAGACCGATGCCGGTGTATTCTCGAGGCGGAAAGGAAATATTCGATACGTGGATTTCTTTTTCTCCCGATCTGAAATACTGGGGAGAAAGCACCCTTTTGCTACCGCAGGAAAGGGTACCTTTCTCCAACTGTAAAGTTGGCCCCGCCGCCCCGCCCCTCAAGACGCCTTACGGCTTCCTCACCCTTTTCCACGCAGTGAAAAAGGATTCTCGCCTTTTCAAAAACGGTTGGGAACCCACGTGGAAAAAGGTTTACAGTGCGGGCATCATGCTTTTGGACTTAAACGATCCGACCAAGATTCTCGGCATCTGCGACGAGCCCCTTCTTTTCCCCGAAGCCCCGTACGAGCTGTATAACGGCTTCCGTAATAACGCCATCTTCCCTTGCGGTATGGTTTTGGAGGACGATAACGAAGTAAAAATCTATTACGGGGCGGGCGATATCGTGACGTGCCTTGCCACCGCCGATTTAGACGACCTCGTCAGTCTCTGCCTGCAAAAATAGCCTTATAAACAATCTTTTGCGGAGAACAACACACTGCAAACCAAGTATCGCATAGAAGACAAAACGCCCGGTCTGTCCGTCGATGCGAAATTAAATTCTTCCAAACCTTTTTTTACCAAACCGAACAAGCCTTCTTGTTCGGGGTATTTTTCACGCAAGGTTTCAAAGACCGTCAAATACCGTAGGCTCAGTTCGGTCAGTTCCCCTTCTCCCGCTTCCCCTTTTTCCAACCCCTCCGCACCGTCACAAAAGTCCTTTACAAAGTCGTCGATTGCCGACATCAGTTCTTCCTCTTTCGTCCGAATTTGAAGGGAATACACGACGGAATTACTGTTCTTGTTCCGGACGGCGTCCCCCTTTTGCTTATCGTAATAGGTCGACAACGCCACGTAGTATCCGTCATCGGTAAAGATATATCCCGCGCCCCCCTTTTCTCGAACGGTAATACTGTTGGCGTACGCAACGAACCGAGAAGAAACGTTTTCGGAGACGACGTAATAGGTATACGTCTTTTCGGAAAAAATCGAACAAACCGCATCGCTCAAAAACCCTTTTCCGAAAAAGTCGGCACAGAAAAATACCGCTATGCCGCATAAAAGCAAAACGAAAACCGTTCTGAGGATTTTTTTCCCTTTGGAAGACTTTTTGTTCTTTTCCTTTCCTTCCGGCGTGTTTCCTTTTTCGGACACTTTCGTCGGCACGGCGCCTTCGGTTTTTTTATAATAAAAGGCAGAATAATCTACTTCTTCGGACATACTCCTATTCTATGCCTTTTTCTAAAAAACTATTGCAACATTTTCATAACTATGGTATCATGAGGAGAGAAAAAAACCTTCGGGAGGCTTTTATGGACAAGTGGGATACAAGATTTATGCAAATGGCTTTCTCCGTAGCGACTTGGAGCAGTTGCTTCAAGGAAAACCGTCAAGTGGGAGCGGTTATCGTTCGGGATAAACGGATACTAACCACCGGTTATAACGGAGCCCCCGCCGGCATCCGTTCTTGCAAAGAAAAGGGCGAATGTATGCGTATCAAGCTCGGTATCGCCTCCGGTACCCGTCACGAACTTTGCTACGCCGTCCACGCCGAACAAAACGCCATCATTCAAGCGGCAAAACTCGGCATTTGCTTGGAAGGTACCACCATGTACGTCACCCACCAACCCTGTTCCATCTGTGCCAAAATGATTATTAACAGCGGCATCAAACGTATCGTCTACAAAGAAGGCTACCCCGACGAGTTCTCCAAAACCCTTTTCGACGAATGCGGAATGATTTTGGAACAGTATCAAGAGAATTTATAAAAATCTTTTCGACATTTATTAAAAAGGGGCTGTTAAAAAACGCAAGTTTTTTGACAGCCCTTTCTTTTTGCGATTGTTTTTAACCGATTTTATTCGGCATCGTATATTTTGAAAAAGTTCTTACCAAAGGTGGTGTTTTTCGCTTTGAGCGGCTTTTAGTTGTCATAGTTATAAACCGCAAACGAATGAACGGAAATCTAATTGTTATTAGCTACTAAAAGATCCGAAACAAGCATCCGAATATGGGCGCTTTGTTCGTTTGTTAATCCTTCTAACGAAAGAACATCTTGATTACTTCTCCCAAGTAAGTAGTCGGTCGATACTTTAAAAAAGTCGGCGACTTTAACCAGCATGTCGATAGACGGCATGACGTTCCCGTTTTCCCAGTTGGAAGCACATTGTTTAGTAATGTGTATTTTTTTTGCAAATTTGACCTGATTGAGACCGTTTTGCAAACGTAACTCTTTTATATTTTCGCTTAATGTGTGTTGCATTTTCACCTCGAAGTCAATTATTACAATACTATTGTATAATTTTCTATTGACAAAATGTAAATACAAGAGTATACTAATAATTGTCAGCAGCAAGCTGATAATATTATTTACATTTGGAGGAAAAAATGAAAAACAAATTGACAGCCGGCTTACTTGCCATCTTCCTGGGTGCATATGGCGCTCAGCACTTTTACTTGGGGAACAAAGATAAAGGTATCAAGTATTTATTGATTTCCCTATTGACTTGCGGTGTAGGTGCCGTGATAATCAGTGTTATCAGTTTAATAGAGGGTATCAAAATTCTTTCTATGAGTGATGACGAATTCAATAACACTTTTAATGGGGGAGCAACTCCCGTTACATCCGATTCTACTTCCGTTACTACAAACTACGAAAAAATCAAACAATACAAAGCATTGTATGATATGGGTGCAATTTCCGAAGAAGAATTCAACAACATGAAAAAGGAATTATTGAAATAAGAGGTGAAAAATGTCAGCGAAACAGAATAAAAAAAGCGGATTATGGATTAGTTCTCTTGTATTTACGGCTTTGTCATTATGTCTTTCCTTTGTTGGAAGCATATTGATGTTCCTTGACTATTACAAAATTTATGATAGGGATTGGATTTATGGTTATGGTTATTATTCGTATTATTCGTATGATAAATTAGTGAGGACGGTACATTGTCCGGAAACGGGTGCAATGCCATTTGTCGGTTTTGTATTGATTTTGGTTGCATTGATATTATTAATTGTTTCTCTTAAGAAAAATAAGCTTGCCATCGGTTCCGGCGTATTATCCTTTGCATCCATGCCTTTGTTTTTCGCATCCATCGCAATTTTTGATACGAGAAGCACATACGGATATTTTTCGTATTCGATTAACGATCTGACTTATATAGGATATTATATTTGCGTGGTGGCGGGTGTTTTAATTTTTGTTGCCGCTATTTTAGGAATAGTGTATTATACAAAATCGAAGAAAAATAAAGCCGTCGTCTCGGCAGAGTCTACCGTTTGCGATAGGGAACTCGCCACGAAACTATACCATAGATGAAAAGATAGAATCACTTAAACGTGCAAAAGAATTGTATGATATGGGTGCAATTTCCGAAGAAGAATTCAACAACATGAAAAAAGTAATATTATAAATAAAAGGAGAGATTAACTATGGGAAATATAAAAACATTTACGGCAAGATCAGGATCGTTAACCATCGATTTTGATAATCAAACAATTTCATATATGAGGGACGGAGTATTGTCGGATACGTTGAAACTATATGATATGAAATTCAAAATAAGTGAAATTACGGCAATTGAAGAGAGACAACCTACATTATTGAAATTAGGGAACTTTAATATCATCGTGAACAATATTCGCTACATAACGTCAGGCGGATTTGACGCAACTCAATTTTCACCAACGTCAAAAAGTGATTTTTATGATTTAGAAGGTGCGATGAAACAAGTACTTCGGATGGCAAATCTCTCCGGTTTTTCCGGTGAAGGAAGCGTCAATGCCAAAAAAGAAATATTTACGCCGGGAAAAGAACAGGGTGTGGAATTTATTTTGGATAGCGGAAGCGGGTCTACCCTCAAAGTTTATAAAGACCATATCGTACTGAACCATGGCGGAATATTGAATATGTTGTCAAAGAACGGAATGAAAGGTGAAAAAAGAATTAATTACAATTCCATTACTGCCATTGAATTAAAACGCGCCAGCTCGCATACTGTAGGGTATATTTCCTTTTCTTTGTTCGGTAGTGATCGTCAGGGAGGTGTAAATTCGGCAGCTAGTGATGAAAACTCGATTATTTTTAATTCAAGTTCCAATGAATTAGCAATAAAAATTGTAGATTATATTGAAGAAAAACGATCTGCTTTAAGTAATCCGTCGCAAATTATTCAACAAACTTCGGTAGCTGACGAACTGTTAAAATTCAAACAGTTGTTGGATATGGGTATCATTACCGAAGAAGAATTCAATAATAAAAAGAAAAATTTATTAAAATAAAATGTGGAGATAACCAACTGTGCCACATGAATTGTTTTTTATGACAATAATCTTTTGAAGTGGCATGGTGGCACATGGTTTGGTAGTTGAATAACGATTCGCAATATTTACAAAAAAAGGGGCTGTTAAGAAACGCAAGTTTTTGACAGCTCCTTTAACAACTACGTTGTTAAGAAACTGCTTTGTCTTTCTGCTCTGTTTTGCTATCTCATTTACGGATTTAGTTTTCTTTTTTTGCTTAAGTATTTTTTCTAAATTCATTGTTGGCATTTGTTCCGGTGTTAAG
>DCGI01000064.1 GCA_002315475.1 Christensenella sp. UBA1782
ATTTCCGATATTCCTTGGAACGGACCTACCGGAAGCGTAAACGTCGGCTTCGTTGACGGTCAATACGTCATCAACCCCGATATAGAACAAAGAGAAAAAAGCCGCTTGAATCTCGCTCTTTCGGGAACAAAAGACGCTATCATGATGGTAGAAGCGGGTGCTTCCGAAATTACCGAAGAAGAAATGCTCGGCGCTATTTTATTCGGACACGAAGAAATTAAGAAAATCGTCGCTTGGATAGAATCCATCGTTGCCGAGGTCGGCAAGCCGAAGCAAGACATTGAACTTCGTCATCCCACCGAAGAATTGGAAAATGCTGTTCGCGAGTATGCAAAAGACATTATTCCCGTTATTTACGACACGTTTAATCGTCAAGAAAGAGAAGAGAGAGAAGACGAAAAGACCGCCGAAATCATGGCGCATTTTGCAGATATCTATCCCGATGAACTCAGCTACGTCGGCGACGTAGTATATGCGATGAAGAAAGAGTACGTCCGTAAACGTATCAGCGATCAAGGCGTTCGTCCCGACGGCAGAGGATTACACGATATTCGTCCGATTTGGTGTGAAGCCGGTATTCTCCCCAGAGTACATGGTTCAGGTGTGTTTACCAGAGGACAAACGCAAGTTCTTACCACCCTTACGCTCGGAACCATTTCCGAAGTGCAAAAGTTAGAAGGACTTGACGAAGACGCATTCAAGCGTTATATGCACCACTACAATATGCCTCCGTACTCTACCGGTGAAGCAAAACCGTTAAAGAGTCCCGGCAGAAGAGAAATCGGTCATGGCGCACTTGCCGAAAGAGCTTTGGAACCCGTCCTTCCGAACGAAGAATGTTTCCCTTATGCCATCCGTACCGTAAGCGAAGTCATCAGCAGTAACGGTTCCACTTCCCAAGCAAGCGTTTGCGGTTCTACTCTTGCTTTGATGGATGCGGGTGTTCCGATTAAGGCTCCCGTTGCCGGTATCGCCATGGGACTTATTAAGGACGTCGAAAACAACAAAATCAGCATCATGAGCGATATTCAAGGTTTGGAAGACTTCTACGGAGATATGGACTTTAAGGTAGCCGGTACCTCCGAAGGTATTACCGCCATTCAAATGGATATCAAAATCAAGGGTATCGACGAACAGATTTTGCGTACCGCTCTTGCACAAGCCAGAGAAGGCAGACTCTTCATTTTAGGCAAAATGCTCGAAGTTCTCCCCGAACCCAGAAAGAACCTTTCCAAGTATGCACCTAAGATTATCAGCTTTAACATCAATCCCGATAAGATTAGCGAAGTCATCGGAAAGAGCGGCAAAAACATCAATAAGATTATCGAAGCTACGGGCGTCAAGATTGACATCAACGATGACGGAACCGTCTTTATTGCGGGAACCGACGATGCCATGAGCCAAGAAGCAAAACGCTTAATCATGATGATTGTGAAAGA
Organism: Christensenella sp. UBA1782; assembly: GCA_002315475.1. Lineage (GTDB taxonomy): Bacteria > Bacillota > Clostridia > Christensenellales > DTU072 > CAG-1782. The sequence continues at coordinate 1,440 of DCGI01000064.1, forward strand.
TCCCGAAGTCGGTGACGAAATCGTCGGACCGGTTGTTAAAATCATGACCTTCGGTGCTTTTGTGGAAATTGCTCCCAACAAAAACGGTATGATTCATATCAGTAAGTTGGCAAAAGAGAAGGTAGAAAAAGTCGAAGACGTCGTTAAAGTCGGTGATACGGTGAAAGCCGTCGTCATCAAAATCAGCGACAAAGGTATCGACCTCCGCTTAGTTCAAAAACTGTAACAGCAGAATCACTCAACTAAAACACCACCCGTTTGAAATTCGATTCAAACGGGTGGTGCTTTTTTTAACGAAATTTGATTTTGTTCATAAACTTTTGAAGTTTGTTTTTTTGAAGAAGAACAACGGTCGCTACCGATCCGATTGCTATTCCCAAGGTTAATCCGGTTTTCATAAAAATACCTCCGCTATTAGTATGCGGAGGTATATATAAACTTTTTCATGGAATTATTTGGCAGGGATATTATCTTCTAAAGAATAATTTTCGGTAGCAGGGGATACCGTTTCAAAGATAATATTATTTACGCCCGTACTTTTTGCCGCCAATACTTTTTCGTGCGTGTTAATTGTCCAAACGAGTAAAGTATAGTTATATTTATCGGCATATTTTTTGGCAAAAGCGGCATCGTTGATTTCGTAGGCAAGAAAATCGGGATTGATTTTGGTGCGATATAGAGAAAGAAGCGGCTGTAAAGAACGGGAACAGAGTACACCCAAATAGAATTCGGGAGCATGTCTATGAAACCAAGCCATAATCAGCGGACTGAAACTTTGTACGGCTATCCAACTTTCTTTTCCTTTGATAAGTTTGTAGACGGCTTGTTCCAGTTTGTTATCGAAGAACGTCGCAAACTTTAATTCCAAAAGGATACCCGTTTGCCCGTTTACAAAGTCAAGCATTTCGGAAAAGAGGGGAATATGCTCTCCGTTTGGCAAAAGATAACGGTCGCTTTTGATGTCATCCAAAGTAAGGTCGGCAATTTTGACGTTTTTACCGCAAATTCTTTTCAAATTATTATCGTGAAATACAACTACCTCACCCGTTTTCAAGAGGTGAACGTCGGTTTCGATGTTATAGCCGTTTTCCAATGCCCGCTTAAAAGCACTCATGGAATTTTCGGGGCATTTTTCATCGTGCAAGCCTCTGTGTGCAATCAGTTTTTCAAATAAAAACATACTCTAAACTCCTTCTTTTTATTAGTATCCTAAGGATTGATTGACCAAAACGACGTACATTTCGGTGCCCGTCGTAGGATGATGTAAAATTACCGTTGCTTTACAAATAGTATCGGAACTGTTGCAGTAGCTACATTTTCCGGTAACTCTGCAAGGGGTATTCTTTTGAAGACGAACGCAATTCAGCGGAGAAGCAACGTTACGGACTCGGTCGATTCCGCTTTGCGTATCGGGGGAAATTTTATTGATACCGCATAAAAATATAACTTTTTTAGGGCCGTCCAAAATAGCCGAAACACGATTGCCTCTGCCGTCGATATTGATAATTTCGCCTTGTTCGGTCAAAGCGTTTGCCGAAGATATGTACCAATCGCAAAAGTACATTTTTTTATACATTTCCAAAGGTTCTATATCGGTACGCAAAGCTCGATGATACAAGTCGTAGTTTTTTTCTTGCATTTTTTCCAACAATCCCGATTCTTGTACGGTCATGCTTCCGCCGAAACCTATGGAGCTTCCTTCGGGTACGATAGACAGAATATAAGAAATAGCTTCTTCCGTCGTTTCAAAAAATTGAAAGCGAAAACCGCGTTTTACAAAATTTTTTTCAATCGATTCTATGGTCATGTACTCATTATACACTATGCACGGAAAAAAATAAACCATATTCTTCTGTTTTTATTGCATAATTTGAAAATATTATTTATAATAAAAGCAATTGGAGAAAAATACTATGAATGAAAGGCAAAAACACATCAGAAATTTTTGTATCGTTGCGCATATCGACCATGGGAAAAGTACGCTTGCCGACCGTATTATGGAAAAAACGGGACAGGTTAGCGAACGGGACATGAAAGAACAACTTCTTGATTCGATGGATATCGAAAGAGAAAGAGGCATTACCATTAAACTTACGCCCGTACGTATGTTTTACAAATACAAGGGCGAAGAGTATATTTTTAATTTAATCGACACGCCCGGACACGTTGACTTTACCTACGAAGTCAGTCGTTCTCTTGCCGCTTGCGAAGGTGCTATCTTGATAGTGGACGCAACGCAAGGGGTGGAAGCACAGACGTTGACAAACGTTTATCTTGCCATAGATAACGATTTGGAAATACTACCCGTCATCAACAAAATCGATTTACCCAGTGCCGAGCCCGATAAAGTTATTGACGAAATCGAAGACGTCATCGGTATCGAAGCACATTCCGCACCCCTCATCAGTGCCAAAGAGGGTATCCATATCGAACAGGTTCTCGACGGAATCATAGAACGTTTACCCGCCCCCGAAGGGGATGAAAACGCACCGCTGAAAGCCCTTATTTTCGATTCTTTGTACGACAGTTATAAAGGTGCCATTTGCAACATTCGCGTGGTGGACGGAACGGTAAAAACCGGTGACAGAATTCGGTTTATGAGTAACGGAAAAGAATTCGACGTAACCGAAGTGGGTGTTTTTGCTCCGCAAATGCAACCCGTCGATTGTTTACGTGCCGGCGACGTCGGATACCTTTGCGCATCCATAAAGAACGTAAAAGATACATCGGTGGGCGATACGATAACCAACGTGGAAAATCCTACGCAGGCACCGCTCAAAGGATATAAAAAAGTACAACCGATGGTGTTTGCGGGCGTGTTTCCCGCCGACGGAAGTAAGTATAACGACGTCCGAGACGCCTTGGAAAAACTGAACTTAAACGATGCCTCTTTGGTTTTCGAACCCGAAAATTCGGTAGCACTCGGATTTGGGTTCCGTTGCGGCTTCTTAGGACTGTTACACATGGAAATCATAGAAGAACGATTGGAGAGAGAATTCGATTTGGATTTGATTACAACGGCACCGAGCGTTTCGTATATCGTGACCAAAACGGACGGAGAAACCATGATTGTCGATAATCCTTCCAAACTTCCGCAAGCAACCGAAGTGGAAAAGATAGAAGAACCCATCGTTCGTGCGCACGTTTACGTCCCGCCGGAGTATGTGGGTGCCGTCATGGAATTGTGTCAAAACAAACGCGGCGTGTTTATCGACATGAGTTATTTAGACAAAAGAAGAGTTCGTATCGAATACAGAATTCCGCTCAGCGAAATCGTTTACGACTTTTTCGACAATTTAAAATCAAAAACGAGAGGATACGCCAGTTTAGATTATGAATTAGACGGTTATAATGCCGATGATTTGGTAAAACTCGATATATTGTTGAACGGCGACGTTTGCGACGCTTTAAGTATTATCGTGCATCGGGAACAAGCCTATGCAAGAGGGAGAGCCATTGCCGAAAAACTGAAAGACGTCATTCCTCGCCAATTATTCGAGATTCCCGTACAGGCGGCAATCGGCAACAAGGTTATTGCTCGGGAAACGGTCAAAGCTTTGCGAAAAGACGTTTTGGCAAAGTGTTACGGCGGTGATATTACCCGTAAAAAGAAATTATTAGAAAAGCAAAAGGAAGGTAAAAAACGTATGCGGCAAATAGGAAACGTTCAAATACCGAGCGAAGCCTTTATGAGCATACTGAAATTCGATAATCCATGACGGAATGCGGTTTATATCTTCATATTCCATTTTGTGAACGGCGATGTACGTATTGCGATTTTTATTCCAACGTTTCCGACGACGAAACCCGTCAGGCATACGTCGATATGTTGTGTTCGGAGATAGAAGGTACGGCAAAGCGTTTTTCGGATGCCGAAATCGGAACCATATACGTGGGCGGCGGTACGCCGTCCTTGTTGACGATGGAACAGCTCGACCGTATTTTTTCGACGGTGTATAAGTGTTTTTCCGTTCACTCTAAGGAAACCACCATAGAAGTCAACCCGAATTCTTCGAAAAACATTGACTTGTATCCGCAACTCGGTATTGACAGAATCAGTTTCGGCGTGCAAAGTCTGCAAGAAAAAACTCTTAGACTATTGGGTAGGTTGCATACCGCACAAGAAGCAATCGAAGCTTTGGAACGGGCAACCCGCTATTTTCAAAACATCAGCGGCGATTTAATCATCGGCATTGAAAAAGACGACGATATTCGAGCAAGCGTGGAAGGTCTTGCTCCGTTCGTTACGCATATTTCGGGTTACATTTTGACGATTCCGCCCAAAACCGAAATCGCCCGTATGGTTAAAACGAAAGAGTTGATTCTCGCGACCGACGACGAAAGTGCCGACCAGTACGATTTACTGTACGAAGTATGCAAAGAATACGGTTTTTACCGCTACGAAACGAGCAATTTCGCAAAACTCGGTTACGAAGGCAAACATAACGGTTCGTATTGGACGTTAAAACCCTATTTGGGACTGGGGGCGTCGGCGCATTCGTATTATAACGGAATACGGTTTTTTGACACTCCCGATTGTAAACAATATTTGAAAGGTATCCATACGGGAAACAAAAAAGAAAAGACAGAGCGTTCTTTTTCGAAAGATGCCGAAAAAACCGAAATGATTATGCTGGCGTTACGCACGACAAGAGGTTTGGTAATTTCGGAATACAACAAACGCTTTCATGCCGATTTTCTCCGAGAATATCGAAGAGGCATAGACGCCGTAAAAAAATATATAGCCGTCCGCAAAGACAGGCTATATATTCTTCCGCAATATTTTTCGGTACAAAACACAATTATTACCTCGATTCTGACCGATTAACCGTCACGACAAAGCCTTTTCCTTCGTCCACGTCGACGGTAAGCGTACTGTCGGGTTCCACGTCATCCGCCAAAATGGTTTTGGCGAGAAGGGTTTCTATTTGACTCTGTACATATCTTTTTAAGGGACGTGCGCCGAATTGCGGACTGTATCCCGCTTCCACAAGTGCCCGTTTAGCGGCATCCGTTACCACCAAACGCAGTTGCTTCTCCTCCATTCTGCGACGTAGCTTATTCAGTATCAAATCAACGATAGCGATAATGTTTTCCTTCGATAAGGGCTTAAAGAAGATTATTTCGTCCAAACGATTCAAAAATTCGGGACGGAAAGTTCTTTTTAACAGAGCGTTTACTTCCTCTTTTGCCGAATCGTCGATGTTTCCGTTCTCGTCCGTACCTTCCAAAAGGAAATCACTTCCCAAGTTGCTCGTCATGATAATGACGGTATTCTTGAAATTTACGGTATGTCCTTGCGAATCGGTAACTCTGCCGTCGTCCAAAATCTGTAATAAGATGTTGAAGAAATCGGGATGCGCTTTTTCGATTTCGTCAAAAAGAATAACGGAATAGGGCTTTCTGCGTACTGCTTCGGTCAGTTGACCCCCTTCATCGTACCCGACATATCCGGGAGGCGCGCCTATCAAGCGAGAAATATTGAATTTTTCCATATATTCGCTCATATCGATACGGATTATATTCTTTTCGTCGTCAAAGAGATTTTCGGCAAGAGCTTTGGCAAGCTCGGTTTTTCCTACCCCCGTAGGACCTAAGAAAAGGAAAGAGCCGATAGGTCTGTCGGAATCGGAAATGCCCGCTCGAGAACGAAGCAAAGCTTCACTGAGTAAACGGACGCCGTCATTCTGTCCGATAACCCGTTTATGCAAAGTATCTTCCAACGTCAGAAATTTCTTTCTTTCGCTTTCCATAAGTTTGGAAACGGGAATACTCGTCCATTTGGAAACAATCTGTTGTATTTCTTCTTCGGTAACCTTATTCCGTAAAAGAGTGGTGTGTGTTTCCTGCGGGTTTTCTTCTAATTTCCGTAATTGTTCGGTCAATTTCGGCAAATCGCCGTAACGGAGCTTGGCGGCAAGTTCATAGTCGTAGTTTCTTTGCGCTTGCTCGATTTCTCCGTTGATTCTGTCGATTTCCGTTTTAATGGCGGCTACCGAATTGATGCCGCTTTTTTCCTGTTCCAACTGCGCTTTCATCTGATTAAAACGTTCTCGAAGATTGGCAAGTTCGTCCCGAATGGCATGTAAACGTTCTTCCGAAAGCTTATCGGTTTCCTTTTTAAGCGCCGTTTCTTCGATTTCCAACTGTATGATTTTACGATTTATTTCGTCCATTTCGATAGGCATGGAGCCGATTTCGGTCTTAACCATGGCACAAGCTTCATCGACGAGATCGATGGCTTTATCGGGCAAGAATCTGTCGGTTATATAACGATTTCCGAGCGTGGCGGCACTGACCAAAGCGGCATCCTGTATTTGTACGCCATGATAGATTTCATACCGTTCTTTTAAGCCTCTCAAAATGGCTATCGTGTCTTCGACGGTGGGTTCGTTTACAAGAACGGGTTGGAACCGTCTTTCGAGAGCGGCATCCTTTTCGATATACTTTCTATATTCGTCCAAAGTCGTGGCACCGATACAGTGCAACTCTCCTCGAGCCAAAAGGGGTTTTAAGAGGTTGCCGGCATCCATGGCGGAATCGGTCTTACCGGCACCCACGATCAAATGCAATTCGTCAATAAAAAGCAAAATCTTTCCGTCGCTTTCTTTTACCTCGTTCAAGACGGCTTTTAACCGCTCCTCAAATTCGCCTCGATACTTGGCACCGGCAACCAAAGCACCCATATCCAAAGAAAAGACGGTTTTATCTTTCAAACTTTCGGGGACGTCACCACGCACGATACGCAAGGCAAGTCCTTCGCAAATGGCGGTTTTACCGACGCCGGGTTCTCCGATAAGAACGGGATTGTTCTTGG
>DCGI01000087.1 GCA_002315475.1 Christensenella sp. UBA1782
GTTTGCAGAGTAGCTTGTTCCACGTCTGAATCTCCTTTTACAAAAACGAAAGTGGACGGGTACCCGTCCACTTTTCAGATTTTATCCTTAAAGCATGTATATTATAGCATGATTTATTTATTTTCGCAAGCATTTTACTTATTCTTTTGCATCTTAATCAATTTTAGAAAGCATCTTGCATTTGCCAAGACGTCGTTGATTGCTCGATGAGCGTCAATCAAAGGAACGTGCAAGCGGTTACAAACGTCAATCAGCTTGTTTCTGCCGTTCGGAAAAACGTTCCTTGCCATAAGAAGGGTATCCACCGAATCGTTCAAAAATTCATAATGACATTTGAACGCCACTCGGTTTAAGAGCGGAATATCAAAATCTTTAATATTATGCCCGACAAGAACGCAACCCTTCGTAAATTTATAAAAATCGGGAATGACTTCTTGCGGCAAAGGTGCTAAGGCTACGTCTTCGTTTTTAATTCCCGTTAATTCGGTGACATAAGCGGAAATTTCTATCGAAGGGCGAACAAATGTCGAAAACTGTTCGGTAAATCTGCCGTTTTCTATTTTAATTGCGGCGATTTCGGTTATATCGTCTTTTCCGATGTCGGTTCCCGTCGTTTCCAAGTCAAAGACGACGAAGGTATTTTTCAAAAGTTGTTCACTGACGGTATTATCGTCGAAAAAGCTTTCTTGCGAGATTTCCACGTAAGGCTCGGGAAAAATAAACCGATAGGAGGAGTACTCCTTGTTCATGTTGCTTTTGACGTTTATACTGTCATAATTGACTTCACAGGCGGCAACCCTCCGCACCATAAAACGCAGAGCGTTATCAAAGGAATCCATTTCTATCGAACCGCCGAGAAGCAAGGTATTGTCATCGCAAAAAACTTCATCCCAGTCGAGTTTTTCACTCGGTTTGGCAAAATATTTAGCTTTGATAGTCCCCGTTGTATCGTAAATATTGAACACATACAAGTATTTTTTTATCTTTTCGATAAAACGTTTGGTGATTCCGCTGATTTTTCCGCAAATCGACAGAGAAGAATTCGTCTTATCCATAACGTCAAGAATGTAGCGGACAGGTTGGAAATCTCCTTTTGTATAGAAAACGGTAGGCTGTACCTCGATGATACGGATAGGATCCGATGCGTATTCGGTAATGGCGATTTCTTTGTGTTCGCTGTTGGGAATTTCTATGAATTCGACGTAGGGTTCTTCCATGACGACGGTGTTAAAATAGGCAATTAAATCGTTTTCCAACTTTGATTCGACCGCATATTCATGCAAAAATTTTTCCAACGTTATGGTAACCGTAACCATATCGTTGTTGTATTCCGCCTGAATAGGAGTTTCGGCAATTAAATTAAAGAAATGCGGTTTTTCCGATTTAATGTACTCCAACATCAATCGCCGTAACGTGCTTTCGTCGTGAACGGCAATAATATAATCGATTTCTACGATAAATTCTTTCGGCAACAAAGAGGAGGCGATTTCCTGCACTTTTGCACGAAGTTTTTCGTCCAATTTATCGTGGTAGTCGTCGTGTGAAAGAAGCAATTCGATTTTGAGAGTTTTGCTACCCTTGACGGTTGCACTTTTGAATTTGAAAATGCGTTCTCTTTCAAAGAGTTGAGAAAACAACCCGTCCATAAATTCATTCATGCTAAAATTCCTCCGTCAAACGTAATAATTCTTGCAGAATGGCATCGTTCGGGACGGTTTTCAGCTTTTGCCCGTTTCGAAAAATAAGACTGTGGTCTTTTCCACCGGCAACGCCGAAATCGGCGTCTCCGGCTTCCCCGAGTCCGTTTACGACACAACCCATAACAGCGATTTTAATCGGTTTTTTGATGAATTTTGTGGCTTCTTCTATGCTCTTTGCGACCTCGTCGACGGGAAAGCAGGTTCTTGCACAGGTAGGACAGGCAATCACTTCAACAAATCTTTTATCGATACCCACCGCTCGCAGAATCTTTTGAGCCGCATATACTTCTTGAACGGGATTACCGCTCAAACTCACGCGAACGGTATTGCCGATACCGTCTAAAAGGAGAGAACCGATAGCAATCGCCGACTTGATTTCCCCGCTTTGCGCCGTTCCCGCTTCGGTTAAACCCACATGAAGGGGATAATCGCAGAGAGATGCCAGTTTTCGGTAGGCTGTGACGGTTTCCGAAACGTTGCTTGTCTTTACGGCGAGTACCAATTTGTCCCATCCCATATCTTCGATTTTTTTTGCCGAGTCGTACGTTAGACGAGCAAGTTCTTCGGGCGATTTTAGCCCTGCCGAACCTTTATTGATACCCACGCGTATCGGTATATCGTATTCGATACATTTTTTTACGATTTCTCGAATCTCTTTTTCCTTCATGTTACCGGGATTGACTCGAATTTTATGAATCCCGTTTTCAATGGCAATCAATGCCGATTTCGAAGAAAAATGTATATCGCCGACCAACGGAACGGGACTTTTTTGCACTAAATATTTGATTGCCTCGGCACTTTCCGTATCGGGAACGGACACGCGCACGATATCGGCTCCCGCTTCGGCAAGTTTTGCTATCTGTTCGGAAGTTTTTTCGACGTCGTACGTAGGTGTGTTGGTCATGGATTGAACGGTAACGCTTCCGTCCCCTATCGGAACGTTACCGATTAAAAAGCTTTTTTTCATAGGCTATTGAATGAGTTGGAATACGTCGGCAAGGATAGCAAAAGCAAAAAGAGCAATCAATCCGACGGTGTGAATGATCGTTTCGACTTTCCGATTTATCGGTTTCTTTCGTATCCATTCGATAACGGTAAATAACATTCGAGAACCGTCTAAAGCCGGCAAAGGAAGTAGATTCATAACGGCAAGGTTGGCACTGATTAAACAAACGATGTAAGCAAGTGTCCCCGCTCCCGACCTTGCGGCGTCGCTCATGGTTGTAATAATGGTAATCGGCCCCCCTGCACTTTCGGTAAAACTTATCGCACCGGTAAAGAGCTGTCCGAAACTCCAAAGAATTTTATAAACCATAAAAAAGGAATAACCGAATGAACGACCGAGAGCGGTGAAAAAATCAAGTTTTTGATAAGTTAAGCCGAAAGAAATGCCGAAAGCCCGGTAGGTTTTCGGGACGCCGTCCTCGTAAACGATATTCCCGTCTTCGTCTCTTTGATAGATATTGCTTTTTTCTATGGAAACGACCACCTTTTCTCCGTTCCGCAGTACGGTTATTTCCCCGCCATCGCCGAGTTTGGAAAAAGCTGCCGAAATATCTTCCGTCATCAAAATGTTGACTTGTCGGTTATTAACCGACAAAATAATATCGCCTTCCTGCAAAAGATTATTTTGTGCAACGTAGCTTTCGGGAGCGACTTTACCGATAAAAGGCAATATCTGCCCGTAAAAAGTAAAAACCAACGAAATTATCACAATGGCACTGAGAAAATTAAAAAAAGCACCGTTAAAGAGGACGATTAGACGTTTCCAAGGTGCTTGTTTATTAAAGGCACCCTCGCTTTCAACGTCTTCGTCTTCCCCTTCAAATTGACAAAAACCGCCCAAAGGAAAAGGACGTATCGAAAAAAGTTCCCCGTTTTTTTTGTTTCGGATTTTAATTATTTTCGGGCCGAACCCGATTGCAAACTCATTGATTTTGAATCCTAATATTTTACCGGCGATATAATGACCGAATTCGTGAATGACAACCATAGCCATTAAGCAAAACAATGCCAAAAGGATATATCCTATCGTCGTCATTACTTCCGAAAAAGTCGCACAAATCATTTTTTGTTTTACCTCTTTTACTTTACTATATCAGATACTATATATTCACGAACTGCTTTATCCATTCTTAAAACGTCTTCAAAACAGGTAAAATTCCCTTGTTCTTGAAAGGTTTTTAATGCTTTTTCCAGTCCTTCCGCTATGCCGTAGAAGGAAACCTTTCCCGAAAGGAACGCCTGAACCAAAACTTCATCCGCCGAACTTAGCACCGTACCGCCCTTATCTCCTCTTTTTGCCGCCTCCAAGCAGGTAGCGTAAGCGGGAAATCGTTCTTTATCTATTTTCCCGAATGAAATATTTCCTTGCGTAAAATCAAACGGGGGTACGGTACTTTCCTTTCTTTCGGGGTAAAACAAAGCGTATTGAACGGGTAACGTCATATCGGGAACCGAAATCGAAGCAAGGACGGAATTATCGGTAAATTCCACCAAACCATGCACGAGACTCTCCCGATGATAAACGGCTTCCACGTTTTCGGTGTCAAACAGATGTCTTGCTTCGATGATTTCAAAGCCTTTGTTGACAAGGGTGGCACAGTCTACGGTTACTTTTTTACCCATTTTCCAATTCGGGTGTTTCAAGGCTTCTTCGGCGGTAACGTTTTGTAATTCCTCACGACCGTAATCCCGAAAAGCTCCCCCCGAACAGGTAAGAAGTAATCTTTTTATTCCTTTTTCTCTTCCTTGCAAACATTGCCAAACGGCGGAATGTTCGCTATCCAACGGATAGATTTTTCCGCCGTATTGTCGCATGACGCTTTTAAGAAGGTTTCCGCCGCAAACCAAACACTCTTTGTTAGCGGTGGCAAGGATTTTTCCCGCTTGCAGAACCGCATAAGCGGGTAAGAACCCTGCTATTCCCGCAATACCGTTGACGACGATATCGACGTTTTGATAGAGCTCCGGTCGAGCTAATATATCTTTGTCCGATTCGGAGGAAATACAGTAGCCCTGTGTCTTAAACTCCTTTTTCAGAAGTTCAAGTTTGTTTTTGTCGGAATAATTCGCCAAAAAAACAATTTCAAAATCGTCGGGAAACCTACGAAGAATATTTAAGGTTGTCGTTCCTATTGAACCGGTACAACCGAGTACGGCAATTCGTTTTACAGACATACCCAAGCGATTATTTCCATGATGACGGCAACGCAAACGGTGGTAAACAGTATCGAATCGATTCTATCCAAAAACCCACCATGCGAACCGAGTGCCTTTCCATAGTCCTTGATGCCGACTTCCCGTTTTACTCGGCTTGCCGCCAAATCGCCGATTTCCGAGAAAACGGCGATGACGAATCCGATAGCGCAGTACACGCCTATCGTTGCGCCCATAGAAGGTAAAATCGAAGAAAACGTGAAAGAAATGTTGGTCGGAAATCCCCCTAATTCAAATATCAAATAGACGATGATACCGCCTATGGCACCGCCGAATAATCCGGCGATACATCCCGCATAAGTCTTTTTCGGACTGATTTTCGGAAATATTTTTTTCTTTCCGAACAAATAACCGATAAGATATGCAAACAAATCACTGATAGTTCCGATAGCTATCGCCAATATTACGGGAATCATACCGAATTTAGACTGCAATACAAACAGAATCGACAACAACGTCATCGGGTAAACGGCACCGAAGACCGTTGCCGAAAAGTCGGAAAACTTTTGATTCGGGTTGAAAATGAAAAACATAAACGCAACGAGTAACGTTATGATAAAATCAAAAAAGATACCCATGTATCCGAAATAGAGGGACATAGGATACGATAAAAACCAACCTATGGCAAGGGGAATCAAGTTAACTTGAAAGCATTTTTTTTCGGGATTTTCTGCAGAAGGAAGCTTCAAAGCGGAATAAATCTCCCACGTTGCCAAACCTCCGATAACCAATACGACTCCGTCAAACACCAAATGTGAATAATACGTCAACCATAATACGAGAAAAAGGATACCTCCCATGATAACGCCGGCAACCGTTCTTTTTACCATACTTACCTCCTCTATTTTTTCCTTTATAATAAAAAGCAAGCAATAGCCCGAAAAAGGTTATTGCTTACCCGTTTTTTTCCGTTGATTTTAAGAAAACGTCGGACGGATATTACACCGTCATGATTTCTTTTTCTTTTGCCGCCGTGATTCTGTCGACTTCGGCGATTTTTGCGGAGACGATTTTTTCAATCTCGCCTTCCATATCCTTTTCGACGTCTTCGGTAATCGTCTTGGCTTTTTCCAAAGCTTTTAAGTCGGTCAAAGCATCGCGACGAACGTTACGAATGGCTATTTTGCATTTTTCGGCATAACCTTTTAAGTCTTTTACCAAAGCACGACGTCTTTCTTCGGTCGGTTCGGGGAAAATCAAACGAATGTTCTTTCCGTCGTTATTCGGAACCAATCCGATGTTGGCGTCGATTATGGCTTTTTCTACCTTTTTCAACATGCTTCCGTCCCAAACGGTAATCATGATGATACGGGCTTCGGGTACGGTAACGTTGCCCACTTGATTCAAAGGGGACTCCACTCCGTAATAGTCTACGGTGATTCCGTCGAGAATGTGTACGTTTGCTCGACCGGCACGCATAAGATTCAGTTCGGCAACAAAAGAATTTATGGATTTCGTTGCTTTCTCTTCCAATTCTTCCATAACAAGAACGATTTCTTCAATGTCATTATGTAGCATGATTTTGCCTCCCAAAATTAATTTTTATCAGTCAATAACGGTTCCTATCTTTTCACCGTTTACAACGCGGACAATACTGTTTTCTTCGCTCAGTCCGAAACTCACGATCGCGATATTGTTATCCATGCAAAGACTGACCGCCGTCGTATCCAATGCCGTCAAACCGTTTTTTATATAGTCCATATAGGACAAACGGTCGTATTTCTTGGCGTCGGGGTTCTTTTTGGGATCGCTGTCGTAAATTCCGTCGATGTTCTTTGCCATAAGTAAGGCATCTGCGTGAATTTCTGCGGCTCGAAGGGCGGCACCCGAATCGGTTGAGAAATACGGGTTTCCCGTTCCGCATGCAAAAATAACCACTCTGCCTTTTTCAAAATGGCGCAATGCTTTCCGTAAAATATACGGTTCTGCCACTCTGGTAATGGTAAGAGCGGTTTGCACCCTCGTCTGAATACCCTTTTGTTCCAAAGCGTCTTGCAGAGCAAGAGCATTGATGACGGTGGCAAGCATTCCCATGTGATCGGCTGTCGTTCTGTCCATGCCCGTGCCTTGACGACCACGCCAAAAGTTTCCGCCGCCTACGACGATACCTACTTCTACGTTCATCTCGCGAACCTTGCATATTTGTTCCACAACCATGTCTACGGCGTCGTTCCCGATGCCGAATCCGTTTTCGGCAGCCAATGCCTCTCCGCTGATTTTGATAAGAACCCGTTTATATTTCGTCATGTTTCTTTCCTTTTAAGAAAAGGGGTATTCTTCATACCCCCTTCCTTTTGTGTCGTATTGTTTTTTACTTGTTGGATTGGAATTTTGCGATTTCCGCATTGATTTCCTCTGCGAAATTCTCACTCTTCTTTTCCAATCCTTCGCCCATTTCGAAACGAACGAAACGAAGCACCTTTCCACCCTCGGGCATCAAAGCCGAAACGCGTTTTGCAGGATCTTTTACGAATTCTTGGTCAACCAAGCAAACTTCTTGGAAGAACTTTTGAATTCTGCCGGCAAGCATCTTTTCTACGATGTTGGCGGGTTTGCCTTCGTTGGCACATTGTTCCCGTAAGATGCTCTTTTCGTGTTCTACGCTGTCCGCAGGAACTTCGTCTCTGTTGACGTATAACGGTTTTGCTGCGGCAATCTGTAGTGCGATATCGTGCAGAACGACGGAATCGATTGCGTTTTCGGCTTCCACGAGGATACCGATTTTGCCGCCGAGGTGGATATACGTGTCGACTTTGGTATCGTTGGCAACAAATTTCTCAAATCTGCGAACGGAGATTTTTTCTCCGATTTTACCTACGGCATCGTTGATGGCGTCTTTTTTGGCTTCGACAAGTTCCTCTACGTTTGCTACGTCGATGGTGGCAACGTATTCGGCAAGTTCTTTTACCAAAGCTTTGAATTGGTCGGATGTGGCAACGAAATCGGTTTCGCAGTTTACTTCGATGAGAACGTAGTTCTTACCTGCGTTACATGCGTATACGATACCTTCGCTGGCAATTTTGGAAGCACGCTTTACTGCGGTGGCAATCCCTTTTTTACGAAGCAATTCAATGGCTTGTTCCATATCGCCGTTGCATTCGTCAAGGGCCTTTTTACAGTCCAACATACCGACGCCGGTTTTTTCTCTTAAAGTTTTTACGTCACTTGCGGTAATAGCCATAATAAACCCCCTCTTATTGCTCTTCGACGGGAACCGAAACAACGGTTTCATCATCGTTTCCTACAAAATCAATGGTAGGTTGGTTGGCATAGTCTTGCTTGCCTTCCTTTGCTTCCAAAACGGCATCCGCCATAACGCCGGCAATCAACTTGATGGCGCGAATGGCATCGTCGTTTCCGGGAATGGCGATATCGACTTCTTCGGGATCGCAGTTGGTATCGACCAAACCGATAATCGGAATACCCAAAGCACGTGCTTCTTTGACGGCAAGGTGTTCTACCTTCAAGTCAACGACAAACAAAGCACCGGGAAGTTGACGCATATTCTTGATACCGCCGAGATTGGCTTCCAAGACGTCGCGTTCTTTCTTCATTTGGATGACTTCCTTTTTCGTATAAACCGAAAAATCGGCTTCGGTCATACTCGACAAACGAATCAGTTTTTCGATACGGGTACGGATGGTGGAAAAGTTGGTAAGGGTGCCGCCGAGCCAACGTTCGTTCATATAAAATTGACCGCAACGTTCGGCTTCCGCTTGGATAGCTTCCTTCGCTTGCTTCTTCTTACCTACGAAAAGAATACCTTTTCCGCTTGCGGCTATCGAACGAATATAATCGTAAGCCGAATCGATGGCTTCTACGGTTTGCTCCAAATTGATGATATGCACATCGTTGCGAGCGTCGAAGATATACTTCTTCATTTTGGGGTTCCATTTCTTCGTTTGGTGACCGAAGTGAACACCCGCTTCCAAAAGTTGTTTCATTGAAATTACAGACATTGTTAAAAAACCTCCTTGTTTATTTTCCCCCGTGCATCATTAAGAAGGGCAATTCCCTTTGGGACAACAATCTTCTCTCCGCTACGGTTCGTAATTTCGTTGGTATTTTACCACAAATAAAAAAACATTGCAAGAATTTTTTGCAATGCTTTTTCATTTTTGTTAAGATTTTCGAAAAAAATCAGTCCTCGTCGGCTTCTGCAGCCATTTTATTCAGTTCGTCGATCAACTTCGAGAGTAAGGCTTCGTCCTGGACGGGTAAAACCATTTCTTCTCCGTCTTCCCCTTCGACTATCTCCATTATCAAAACTTCGTCATCGTCGAAATCTTCCGATGCTTCTACCGGTTGCAAAAAGGTATAAAGTTTGTCCTCGTAATCCAATTCCGCAATGCAGTAGAAATTCTCTTCTTTTCCGTCTTCATCCGTCAGCGTAAGGATATTATCCCCTTCGTCCCCGTCAAAAACTTCTTCCATCGTTTCCGTTAAATCTTCCTTGTTCATTTTTCTTACCTCCGTGTTTTTTTAGTTTAATCTATCTAAATAAGTTTGCAGGATGATGGTTGCCGCAACCTTATCGATAACTTTTTTTCTTTTTTCCCGTCTGACACCCGATTCAATCAGCATTTTTTCGGCACTGACGGTGGAAAGTCTTTCGTCTTGAAATACAATTTTTAAGTCGGTATATTTTTGTAATTCTTCGGCAAAAGCTCTTATTTCTATCACCTTTTCGCCTTCGGTGCCGTCCATATTCAGAGGAAGTCCGATAACGAACGTATCGGCTTGTTTTTCTTTGACGACGGACGCTATTTTCTGTAAATCGGCTTGCAAATCTCCCGTTCTGGTAAAGGTTTCGTAGCCGCTTGCGATGATACCCATCGGATCGCTTGTAGCGATGCCGATACGAACGGTACCCACGTCTAATGCGATTTTTCTCATATTTCCATCCTCTCGTATAAATAATCGGCGCTTTTTCGTAAAGAACGGAAAGGCACTAAAAAAGTTACTATACTTAGGATACCGCAAATTAAATAAAAAATCAAATATCCTATCCATATTTTTTGGGAAAATACGATTGCGAGTACCGCACCGATAATAATAACCGCAAATCCGCCTGCCATAAGCAATAAAACGGGTTTCAACATTTTTTTATTGTTCTTGGTTAATTCGTTGACGGTAACGAAACGGAAATTTGGTTTTTTCAAATCGGCTTTTAATTCTACGCACAAAATCCCCGAACCGACGAAAAAGGTTTCCACGCCTAATAATATACCGAAAACAATCTGTAACGGTTCTGTCATTTTTACAAGATAGCCGATTACCACGCCCAATCCCGTTAAGGCATTGAGAACCATACCCGTTTTCATTTTAGACAGTACGACGTCTTTTCCGGTTACGGGGGATGATTTTAAGAATGCAATCGTATCTTTTTCCAAAGAGATACTCACGCCTGCTACGCTCGTTGAGGCACCCGCCATTAAAAAAGCTATGTAGGTCGTAAAAGCTATCGAACATAGCTGTCCGGCATAACCCGAAAGTTCTTCATCGATCTCGCTGAAAGCATCTCCCGTAAACCCGATTAAAATAGGTAAAAGAACAATGACCAAAATAGAACTTACCAATAAGGTGGGATTGGTAAAAATCAGTCTTAAGTCTTTCAAAAACAAAGCTTTTTTTATATTGGTGGAAGAATAATTCTGTTTTTTCGTTTTCTTCCCCGACGTGGAAGAGGTTTCCAAAAAGCTTTGTTGAATTTTTCTGTAGAAAACAGCACAAGAAAAGTAGGATAGGACGACGAAAAACAAACTTTCCAAAACGTACAAGAATCCGTTCAAAACCGTTTGCGTACCGAGCATTCCTTCGCAAAGATGATACTCCACGATAAAAAACTTCTTCATGTAGCCCATGGATTGCAACAAAGTGGACGGATCTTCTTCTTGGAACAAAGCAAAGAACAACAAATATATGACGATACCGGACAAGGAAGAAAGAAGGGATACGATATTCTTGACGAGTTCTTTTTTCTTAAATCTCGTCGCAAAAAACATGAGCGGCGTAGATATAAAAACGATAAGAAGCATGGGAAGTGCGGGTGAAAAAAGAACAGTCAGGAGAATTTCCATGTAGTATCCCGCACCGATCGAAAGTCCGCTTATTTGTGCCGAAACGCCGTAAACGATAAAGAGCGGCGTAAAGAGTAACGAGGTAAAAAGTTGAGTTAAGTAACAATAGGTAAACTTTGCCGAAAAAATTTCTTTTCCCGTTACGGGCAAACTCAACAATAAGGTCGTATCGGCGGAAAAGTACAGATAGGTGACCGATATGCTTCCTCCGAAAAACAGAATACAAAGTTGTTCCATTCCCGTCAAAACGTATAAAACTTCTTTGTAATAACCGCCCCGAACGGCGACAGCCGTAATATAATAGACTCCGACGATAAACGATACCGCGGTAAACAAAAGAGAAATCAATACAAAGATCGTACCTACGATGCTGCCCGCTTTTTTCTTTTCATCCGTTCCTCTCCTTTTTCCCGAAAGTATGTTTTTCAGGTCAGTAAAAAAGGAAGTCAGAAACAAGCGCAAGAGGGTTTTGTAACGTGCAAAGCTCATGCCTGCCCTCCCATAGCATCGGTCAGTTGTAAGAACAGTTTTTCCAAATCGACGTTGTTTTTATGGGCTTGTAAGTCGCTCATGTCGCAGAGAGAGATCAATTTCCCTTTATCTATGATGGCTACTCTGTCGCAAACTTTTTCGACGACTTCCAAAACGTGGGAAGAAAAGAACACGGTCTTACCGGCATCGGCAAACTCCCGCATAAGATTTTTCAAAGCAAACGAAGCTCTCGGATCCAATCCCGTCATCGGTTCGTCCAGCACCCATACGTCGGGATTGTGACAAAGTCCCGAAATAATACTGATTTTTTGTTTCATGCCGTGGGAATAGGAAGAAATCTTTTGCCCGAGTTTATCGGTCATATCGAACATGGCAGCGTATTTTTCCACCCTTGCTTTTCTGTCTTCGGCGGAAACGCCGTATAAGTCACAAACGAAATTTATGTATTGCGTTCCCGTTAAACCGGCATACAAAATATTCTCGTCGGCAACGTAAGCGATTTTCTTTTTAGCTTCGACGGGATTCTCTTTTATGTCGATTCCGCAAATCGAAATGGAACCACTCTCAAACGGCAGAATACCGCATAAGCACTTTATCGTGGTGCTTTTTCCCGCTCCGTTCGGCCCTAAAAATCCGAGAATCTCTCCGTTTTTTGCCGTCAAACTGATACTTTCGACCGCCTGAACGGCACTTTTTGCATAGGTTTTCGTTAAATTCGTGATTTCAATCATGTTTTTTCCAAATGCCTCCGTAATACTTTTCTTCTCCGTTTTCGCTCGGAACGTAGAATACACGTTCCTTTATATCGGGCGGAAGGTACTGTTGTTCCACCCATCCGCCGTATTCATGGGGATAACGATACCCCGAAACGGATTCGTTTTTGAAATGGGAGTCCCTTAAATACAAGGGGACGTCGTTATGTCCTTCTTGCGCCGTAGAATCCGCTGCCGATAAAGCTCTGACGACGGCATTGGACTTGGGGGCTTTACAGATATATATTATGGCTTCCGTCAACGGAATCTTGCCTTCGGGTAAACCGAGTTTTTCCATAGCGTACATGGCGTTGGTTGCCATGGTCAAAGCATACGGATCGGCGAGTCCCACGTCTTCGGCGGAATGCACGAGTAAACGACGGCACAAAATAAGCGGATCGATACCGGCATTTATTAAACGCATGGCGTAAAACAAAGCCGCATTCGGATCGCTGCCTCGCAGACTTTTACAAAAGGCACTGAGTATGTCGTAATACATACTTTCGTCCACCGAAAGAATGGGTTTTTGAACGGATTGTGCAACAACGGACTTGTCAATGACGATTTTTCCGGTCGAATCGGACGGAGTGGAAAGCACCGCCAATTCCAACGCGTTCAACGCAACACGCAAATCTCCGTTTGCCGACATACACAAAGCGGTGACGGCGTCATCCGAAATATCTACGTCGTAATTTCCCAAACCTTCCTCGCTTTTCAAACTGCGAAGCACGCCGATTCTGAGTTCGTCCGTACTTAACGGCTTGAACTCGAACACACGACAACGGCTTACGATGGCTCTCGTCATGGATACGAAAGGATTTTCCGTCGTACTGCCGATAAAGATAATTTCT
>DCGI01000022.1 GCA_002315475.1 Christensenella sp. UBA1782
CCTGCCAAGATCTCCTGCCCTTTTTGGGCGGGGTGTGCACCGTCTTCGCTGACGGCTTTCGGAGAAAAAGCTTTTGCCGCTTCGTTCATCGGCGTATCGGTATCAATATAGGCATCGGCATATTCCTCTGCCACTTCCTTGCATACGGCGATAAAAACGTCCACGTCGGCACGCATTTCATCGTGTTTGGCGTTCGGCGTCAAATACGGCGACAGTACTATGATTTTCGCCCCGAGGTCGCTTTTTATGTCGGTAAAAAGTTTCACCAAGTTTTCCCGGTAGGTTTCCGGTGTGGTGATACTGTGCCTGTCGTATTTTCTCCAAACGTCGTTAATACCGATCATTATCGTTACGACGTCGGGGTGCATTTTTACAAAATGCCTTCTATATCTTTTTAACAAGTCGATACTGCGATCACCGCTGATACCTCTGTTAAAAAAGGAATACTTCTTTTTTCCGTACTTTTTTTCCAAAATGGCAACGGTCATTTTCGGATAACCTGCAAGACTTCTTCGAAACAGACGATTTCTATTGGCATCGGTAATGGAATCGCCTTGAAACAATACTCTGATCATATTTCTTTTCCTCCCGAAACGTTTGAATACAGTATACCACGTTTTTCTTTTTTTTCAAGTACCGTTTTTACAAAAAACGAATAAAAATACAGTAAACAGATAAATATACCAAGAAAAGACAAAGGCGGCAAGGTACGGGAGGATTCTGTACCGTAAACTTTTTATAAAGACGAAGCAAGCTATTGCCGTCATACCCACCATAACGGCAAGGGAGAACGCGTAGGAGTGCAATCGAAAAAATACCAAACACCATAACACGCCGAGCAAGGCAAGAACAAGCGGCAACACGCAATATCTTCGGTTTTCTTTTTCGTACAGAAACCCTCCGAACAAAACCGCTAAACCGCCGTACGCAAACAACCAATGAACGGAATGACTTTTTTCCTGCACGAACATTCCTTCCAACCCCGAAAACCACTCGTCAGGCTTCATCAATAGGGCGCCCAACGCCGAAATCGCCACCAGTAATGCCAAACCTACGGTACAGCAAACAAGCCGAATATACCCCTTCATACGGTTTTATCTTATGTCGAAACATAAAAAAAATGCCTTCCCGCTCGGGGAAAGCATTTTTCTGTTTTTTTGTATCAGTACGCAAGTTTCTCGGCAAAAAACGCTTTTAATTCGGAAATCGGCAAACGAATCTGTTCCATACTGTCCCGTTCGCGAACGGTTACCGATTCGTTTTCCAACGTATCGAAGTCTACGGTTACGCAATACGGCGTCCCGATTTCGTCTTGACGACGGTATCTCTTTCCGATAGAACCGGTTTCGTCGTATTGGCAAACGTACTCTTTGGAGAGCATCTTGAAGATTTCGTCCGCTTTTTCACCGAGAGCTTTCTTTTGCAAGGGTAATACGGCAATCTTGACGGGAGCGAGAGCGGGATGGAAATGCATGACGACACGACTGTCGCCCCCTTCCAAAGCCTGTTCTTCGTAAGCGTTACACAATACGGTAAGTACCATTCTTTCCACGCCGAGAGAAGGCTCGATAACGTACGGAATATATTTTTCGCCCGTAACGGGATCGGTGTAGGATAAATCCTTTCCGCTGGTCTTGATATGGGCGTTCAAGTCATAATCGGTACGATCGGCAACGCCCCACAGTTCTCCCCAACCGAAGGGGAATTTATACTCGAAATCGGTTGTTGCCCGACTGTAAAAACAGAGTTCTTCGGGATCGTGATCACGCAATTTCAGATTTTCTTCCTTGATGCCCAATCCGAGTAACCACTCTTTGCAGAAGTTTTTCCAATAATTAAACCACTCCAAATCGGTGCCGGGTTTGCAGAAAAATTCCAATTCCATTTGTTCGAATTCTCTTACGCGGAAAATAAAGTTTCCGGGCGTAATCTCGTTACGGAAGGATTTTCCGATTTGTCCGATACCGAACGGCACTTTGGAACGGGACGTTCTTTGCACGTTCAAAAAGTTTACGAAAATACCTTGTGCGGTTTCGGGACGAAGATATAAGGTGCTTACGGTGTCTTCGGTAACCCCTTGAAAGGTTTTGAACATAAGGTTAAACTTTCTTACGCCCGTAAACTCGCTTTTTCCGCAAACGGGACAGGGAATCTTGTTTTCCTGAATAAACCGTTCCATTAGCTCGTTCGTCCAGCCCGCTATATTTTCGTCGATACCCTTTTTCTTCATGTAGTCTTCGATAAGATTATCGGCACGATGTCTGGATTTACAACCCTTACAGTCCATCAAAGGATCGGAAAAACCTCCCACGTGACCGGAAGCAACCCACACGTTCGGGTTCATCAAAATGGCGCAATCCAAACCCACGTTCAAGCTGTTTTCTTGAATAAACTTCTTCCACCAAGCTTTTTTTACGTTGTTCTTCAATTCCACACCTAAAGGGCCGTAGTCCCAAGTGTTGGCAAGTCCGCCGTAAATTTCGCTACCGCTATACACAAAGCCTCTGTTTTTGCACAGGGCTACCAATTTTTCCATCGTTAATTCTGCCATAACCTACTCTCCGTTATTTTTTTTACCTATCTATAATAATCTTCCTTTGCGAAAATGTCAAATCTTTTATCGTTTTTTACAGGTATCCGTTCAAAAAAATCGCAAGAACCGTTCCGGTTCCGTTGTTCCGATTGCACCCTTTCCGACTTCTTTTTCCGAATCTTTTTTGCCCAACAAAAAAACTCTTGCCGTCCCGAAGGTCTATTCGTCAAAAACCGTCATATACTTTTTTTATGAAGAAAAACATTCTTTTACAAGGCGTAACCAATCTGCTTCTTCTGTGCATCTTGTCCGTTTTGGCATTGTTTTGTATTCCTCTCCAAACCGAACAAACCTTTGCGCCCATCTACAAAGGTTCTTCCGTCAACAACCGCGTAGGCTTGCTTTTTAACGTCTATCAAGGGAGCGAATACGTCGAACAGATACTTTCCGTCCTCGATACGTATGACGTTCCCTGCACTTTTTTCGTGGGCGGCGTATGGGCGGAAAAAAATATCCCCTTGTTGCAAAAAATGGCTTTATCCGCCGAAATCGGCAATCACGGATATTTGCACCGAGACCATTCCGCTTTATCCTTTGCCCAAAACCGAGAAGAAGTCATGCTTTGCCATGCCCTTGTCAAAAAAGCAACCGGCATGGAAATGACTCTTTTCGCCCCGCCGTCGGGGAGTTTTTCTTCCGTCACGCTGGACGTCTGCGAACAAAACGGTTATCAAGTGATTCTGTGGAGCAAAGACACCGTTGACTGGCGTGACCAAGACGCCGCCCTTATCGTCAAACGTGCCACCACCGACGTGCAAAGCGGCGACCTTATTCTGATGCACCCCACCGCCGCAACCGTTTCGGCACTTCCTTCCGTACTCACGATTCTCTTGCAAAAAAATCTCCTTCCTTCCACCGTCACCGACGTCCTTCGTGCCGACGTGTAATTTTTGTTCCGATTCAAAAAAAATCGGTAGAAACGGTTTTCCGTTCTACCGACTGTTTTTCAAGATTCGTCCTGTTATGATCCTTTTTTGGCTTTATTTTTTGCGAGTTCTTCCGTTTCCTTGCTGATTTCGGCAAGCTCTTGTAAAAGTTTCTGTTTCTCGCTTGCCTGTTCTTTCTTGTCTTTTTTGATGCCGAAATTCAATATCAAAATAACGGCGACAATGGTCAACAGAATTCCCGGTGTCGATTTTAATCCGTTAAACAAATATCCGAAATACGGCAAAACCAAAACCACTTCGCCCAAAATTTGCGACCTCGAAATGGGATCGTCCTTGCCGCTGTTGGCGTCGCCCTGCGTGACGAAGGTGCTTCCGTCCGTCTCCACGATACGGTGACAAATGGAATTATTCCCCGACCGATAAACGATAATATCGTCCTTTTGATACTCTCCCGTATCCCGCACGATAATCAAATCACCCGCCGCAATGGTCGGTTCCATACTGCCCGTCAGTACCACCGATATCCCGATACCGAAGGGCATGGGCAACGGATTGTTCGTCAATCGAGAAGAAACGGCAGTATAAAGGTTGACGCCCAAAATGACCGCCAACGTCGTTACGAACAAATACCGCAGCACCCCTCGAATTATTTTTTTCTTTTTCATTTCTTCTTTTTCTTCTTCTCTTTTACGAGTTTCGCCATTCCACCGCCCCGTACGATCCGTAAATCACTGTCGTTTTCATAACGGTGCGCATACACGTTCACCGCAAAACGGATTTGCGTATGGCTTTTATCGGTAATCACCAAAAATTTTACACGCTTTTTGATGATGCCTTTCTTCTTTAACGTTTCTACCGTCACCTTGCCGTC
>DCGI01000036.1:0-173 GCA_002315475.1 Christensenella sp. UBA1782
CCATCCTTGTTTTTGCCCGAAAAAACGGTATAAAAATATGGGGGGAGATGGAAATAGGTTGTTCTTTTCTCCCCTGTAAAAAAATTATGGTAACGGGGACAAACGGGAAAACGACGGTGGTAACCATGCTGGAAAAACTCCTTTTATCCGCCGGCTTTCAAGCAAAGGCTATG